>CALADR010000154.1 GCA_937890845.1 uncultured Bacteroidales bacterium
AGGAGAAAAGTTGTCATTGCAGAAACAATCAGAAGAGGCCCTGAAGGCATTGGATTTTGAGGAGTTCAAGAAGTCCATCAATTTCGCAGATGTGTTTGGAGATTTAGATACACAGACTACCGAATCTCTCCGTGCCTTGCGTGATAAATTGGGGGATTACATTAATGAGGCAGCAAAGGATTTACGTCCGGAAGATTTGAAAGAACTGCAGGATGCTTTTAAGAATTTGGATTTTAAGATTGCTGACCGTAGTCCTTTTAATGAATTGAAATCAGGATTAGCAGAATATAAGTCTGCACAAGATGCTGTAATAAAAGCCCAGGAAGATTTGAATTCTGTCATGAATGGTGGTGTAGTTACCATAAGCGAATATGACAAGGAAACAGGACAGCTGGTTACAAGAACTATAGATCAGGCAGAGGCTGAGAAAAATTTGAATAAGGCTTTGTCAGCTCGGCAAGGAACACTGGCAAAATTAACCAAAGCGGCTAATGCTTTAGGTTCCAGAGGTACGGAGGTAGTCAATGCAGGGAATGAGGTGGTTGATATGCTTGAAACTTTCGGTGTGGAAGTACCTGAGGCTGTTTCTAATACGTTGGATGGTATAGGGCAAGTAATGAATGGGTTATCAAGCATAGACCTTACAAAACCTTTCTCTGCAATTACAGGTTCAATTTCTGTGCTTACAGGTATTGGTAAGGCTATTGGAGGATTGTTTGGGTTCAGTGGTGCTGATTATTCCGGATACGAAGATATGAAAAGTCGATATGAAAATCTGATATCTGTCTGGGATACTCTCATCTCAAAGAAAATGGATTATATAGATATTGACTATGGCATAGAAGCACAGAAAGCAGCCGATGAAGCAGCTAAGCTTGTTGAGACACAGATACAGCGACAACGTCAGCTTGCCCAGATGCTGGCTGGAAGCGGAGCAGGACTTTTCTCACATTCTCTTGGTTATCGTGTTAATGACCGTATGAATAGCAGTGACTGGGCTAATTTGTCAAATCTTGTCGGTCAGAAGGTTGGAGGTATCAATGATGTGTTGTCGCTTGATGCGGATATTATCGGTAAAGTTCTACAAGATGAAAAATTTGTTTCTGTTCTTACTACTGTAAATTCAGACTTCATCGAGTATATTCAGAATATTGAGAAATATGGTGAACAATTGGAAGAAATAGCTGAAAAAGAAATGGAAGTCTTTACAGGAATAAGTTTTGATTCCTTCAAAGATGGTTTCGTTGATATGCTGTCAGACTTAGATGCAACAAACGAGGATTTTGCAGATAACTTTGAGGGCTATTTACAAAAAGCTATTTTTTCATCTTTGGTTGCCGGACAGTATAAAGACAGAATCAAGAAACTTTATGATCAGTGGGCAAATTATGGTGAAAGCGGTAATCAGTTGACTGCCGATGAAGCTCAGAATCTGAGGAATGAATATCAGGACATTGTGAACGATATGCTTGAACAAAGAGAACAGATAATGAAAGATTTTGGATGGAGTTCTTCATCTTCTTCCGGACAGTCTGCTTCAAGTCGTGGCTTTGGATCAGAGATGACGCATGAAGATGCCGGTGAGTTAAGCGGACGTTTCACAGCCTTGCAAATGACAGGTGAGGAAATAAAGATTCAGAATCAGCAACAGACCGTAGCTATTACGGAACTTAGAGGTTCAATTTCTGCATTGGCAGCACAAACACAAAGTATGCATGACATAGCAGATGAGACCAGGACGATTTTGGTTAATTCGTATATGGAACTACAGGAGATACGGGAAAACACGGGTGAGTCTGCAAAGTATTTAAAAGATATTAAGGCAGATATAGCGGTGGTAAAACAAAATACAGCAAGATTATGATAGGGGATTTGTATATAAACAGTCAGGATGCGTGGGGACAGTGGAAGGTCGCTATGGGGGATGGATTCATTGAAAATCTCCTTCTTCCGGCAGGGAATAAGGCTTTTATTGAAAATGAAAGCCGTCTTGAACATGGTAAAAAGGTGATTTATAATAATCCGAGGGTCGATAGCAGGGAAGTCACGCTTACTTTCAATATTCATGGTGACAGTGAGTCTGAATATCTGGAGAATTACAATAATTTCGTCACTCAGCT
>CALADR010000155.1 GCA_937890845.1 uncultured Bacteroidales bacterium
TCCATGGAAGGATCTTGTTAAAGACGGGTACAACTGTTTCGGATGTGCACCAGAAAATCCTTACGGACTTAAAATGGAGTTTTACGAAGACGGAGATGATATAGTCTCTTTCTGGACTCCTGCTGACAATTATCAGGGCTGGCTGAAGACTCTGCACGGCGGTATTCAGGCTGCGCTGATGGATGAAATAGCAGCATGGGTGATTGCACGTAAACTCCAGACAGCCGGTATGACTACAAATTTGAACATAAAATACAGGAAGCCGGTATCTACAGGAGCCGGAGAAAAACTTGAAGTAAGGGCTCATATAAAGGAAATAAAACGGAATTTTGCATTCATTTCAGCCTGTATTATTTACAATGGCGAAGTCTGCTCTGAAGCAGAGATGACATATTTCTGTTTTAATAAAGAAAAAGCAGCCTCAGACTTTTATTTCCGGGGCTGCGAAGTTGAAGACTGACATATTGTTCTTTTACATACAGACAGTGTCTAGCTGCGGGTGACTTTCAGTATATTGCGTTTCATACGCAGCAGTGAAAGAATCTTGTCCAGTTCCATATTGCTTGGAATAGAAAGAGTTACAGTTATGTCGTATGTGCCGTTTTTGGCATTTTCATTTGATGTGAACGACCTGATGGACGCCTTGAAGGTGTTTATCACGTCGATCACTTCGTTTATGGAGGATGCTTCAAGAGCTGCCACTATTCGCAGTGTCGTCTGGAAACTGGTAGTACTCGGTGTGTCGCTCCATTTTACTTTCTGGATCCTGTAAGGATATTTTTCGATAAGTCTGGCTGCATTGGGACACGAAATCCTGTGTATCTTTATACCTTCCTTTATTGAAACGAACCCGAATACATCATCGCCATATACAGGGTTGCAGCATTTGGCCATTTTGTAATCCAGATTTTTTACATTTTTGGCACTAAGTATCAGAATATCATCTGTTGATACATCTTTGCCATCCCAGTTTTTTTTGTCGTGGACTTCATCGTTTTCCTGCAGTTCCTTTCCTTTTACCTCAGTTATTTTGAGAATCATTTCTTTTATGTCTGCCACATCTACGGTTTCATTACCTACTGCAGCATAGAAAGCATTCACAGTCTTGTACTGAAGTTTTTTCATAAGCGAGGAAAGTGTCTCGTCATCGAGTTCCATTTTCCAGTTTTTCAACCTTCTTCCCAGCAGTTCCTTTCCCTCTGCTGCTTTTTGGAACTCTGCCTCACTGAGTTTCTGTTTGATTTTGGTCCTAGCTTTTGATGATACTACGAAATTCAGCCAGTCCTGGGACGGTTTCTGGTTTTTCGAGCTCATTATTTCTACAATGTCACCGGTCTTAAGTTTTTCTTTGATAGGTACAGCCTTTCCGTTTACCTTTCCTCCCGAGCATTTGACGCCCAGATTGGAATGTATGTCAAAAGCAAAATCAAGTACGCTTGCACCTGCAGGAAGTTTTCGCAGTTCTCCTGAAGGAGTGAATACGAAAATTTCCTTTGACGGCGGCTCTGGAAGGTCATCTTTATAGTATTGTTCCGATACTGCATCAGATGAACCTTGTGGATGTTCAAGTGCAGAGCGCACTGACGCCAGCCATTTGTCAAGAGTGGCTTCGTGCTTGATTCCCTTATATGACCAGTGTGATGCCAGACCGTTTTCGGCCATATCATCCATTCTCTTTGTTCTTATCTGCACTTCCAGATATACATTGTCGCTGTTTTTTACTGTGATGTGGAGCGATTCGTATCCGTTGGGCTTAGGGTTGGAAATCCAGTCTCTCAACCTGTTTGTGTCAGATTCGTATTCTTCTGTTACATAGGAAAATACTTTCCAGCATAGTGCGTGCTCTGTCTCCCTGTCTGCATCACAGTCT
Source organism: uncultured Bacteroidales bacterium (assembly GCA_937890845.1). Lineage (GTDB taxonomy): Bacteria > Bacteroidota > Bacteroidia > Bacteroidales > UBA932 > Cryptobacteroides. Next base: position 1,871 of record CALADR010000155.1, read on the forward strand.
ATAATGAACCGGATGGCAAACACGTCATAGACGTTTTCAAACGGCACTTTCTGCTTCTGCATCTTCCTCCATATAGAGTATGCTGTCTTTGTGCGTATTTTCAGTTTGTATTTGATGCCGGCATCGGAAAGTGACTGTTTCAGAGGTTCGATGAACTGTGTCATCAGTTTCTGTCTGTCCTTTTCAGTGGCCTTCAGTTTGTTGGTGATTGCCCTGTATTGTTCAGTCTCTGCATATTTGAAGTAGATGTCTTCCATCTCGCTTTTCATATTGTAAAGACCAAGCTGGTGGGCGATCGGGATGTAAAGCATCAGTGTCTCAAGTATTTTCCTTTCTCTGGAGAGTTTCGGGAAAATCTCAAGGGACCGCATGACTTCAAGTCTGTCAGCCAGTTTCAGCACTGTGACACGCGGGTCTTTGGAGTATGATACAATAAGTTTCTTATAGTTTTCTGCTTCGAGCTTCGTATCCTTTGGCTTGATAGTGGAAATCTTGTTAAGTCCATCTACCATTGTAAATACATCTTTCCCGAAATTTTGTCCTGAAGTTATGTCTATTTCCGGATGAAACCGAGTTGCCTCGTGCAGGAAAACAGCAGCAATGCACTCCGGAGGCAGACCGATTTCGTCAGCTGCTATTTTAGCGACTCCTGCCGGATGTTCGATGAACGGCTTTCCGTTACCTCTTGTATGTCCGTCAAGTGCAACTTCGGCTATGCGGTATGCTGCCCTGACAAGTTCTCTCCCTTTTTCATCAAAACAAGGGAACAATTCGTCTATTCTGTCCATTGCCAGTTCGTTTTTTTACTACATGTATTTCATTTAACTCAATTCCAAAGATAACGATTTATCTTCTCAATTTATAAAAAGGATTGAAGTAATTGAAACATTTCGTATCTTTGACGCTTAAACCATTATCATATAATGATGAACAACAAAAACACTTCCCCTTTAAAATGGGTCCCGAGTGCATATTTTGCAATGGGAATGCCATTCGTAGTTCTTAACGTAGTGTGTGTATTGATGTTTAAGGGATTGGGTATTGAAGACAGTCAGATTGCGCTGTGGACTTCTATAATAATGTTTCCCTGGACAATAAAATTCCTTTGGAGCCCCTTCCTTGAGATTTTCAAGACAAAGAAGTTTTTCGTTGTAGCTACCCAGCTTGTATCCGGTATAGGCTTCGGACTGGTGGCTCTGGCCTTGCATTTGCCTTCATTCTTTGCTGTAAGTATTGCCATACTTGCTGTTATTGCAATGTGCGGAGCGACTCACGATATTGCTCTTGACGGACTTTATATGGCTGAACTCTCCCAGCAGGATCAGGCTAAATATATAGGGTGGCAGGGTGCTTTTTATAACTTGGCCAAACTATTGGCTACCGGTCTTCTTGTATATGTAGCCGGTGTGCTTATGGAGTTTTACCGTGCTTCAGGAGCCACTGAAATCGAGGCTGCACTCCCTGCATGGACTATAATCATTTCCGTGTGTGGTGTGATTTTGCTGATTCTCGGATTGTATCATGCAAAGACACTTCCTTCGGGCGGGGCGGCAGTAGAGCCTGAGAGCAGGACATCATCGGAAGTGATGAATGAACTCTGGGTTGTTATCAAGGACTTTTTCAGCAAGAAGCATATCTGGCTGTATATAGCCTTCATTATTTTTTACCGTTTGGGAGAAGGGTTTGTAATGAAGATTGTGCCTCTTTTCCTTAAAGCGGATGTCGCTTCGGGAGGTCTTGGTCTTACAGAAAAGCAGATAGGTCTGTTTTACGGTACATTCGGAGCGGCGGCATTTGTCCTTGGATCCCTGGCGGCCGGATATTATATTTCCAGAATAGGTCTTAAAAAAGCACTTTTCTCACTGGTATGTATTTTCAATATTCCATTTTTGATATATACATATTTCGCTATAGCCCAGCCGTCTTCCACTTTGCTGATAGGAAGCGGTATCGTTCTGGAATATTTCGGTTATGGCTTCGGATTTGTAGGTCTTACCTTGTTTATGATGCAGCAGGTCGCTCCTGGAAAACATCAGATGGCTCATTATGCTTTCGCCTCGGGAATCATGAATCTTTCGGTAATGATGACAGGTGCGGTTTCCGGATTTTTAAGTGATGCTTTGGGTTATAAGATGTTTTTCATTGTAGTCATGCTGGCTGTCATACCGGTTTTTGCAATGACTAAATTCCTGCCTTTTACTTATCCTGACAACGTTCAGAAAGAAAAATAGATAAATAATCAACTAATAAATTATTACAATGGATAAAAAAATAAATATCGTAGGCGCGCCTCTTTCTGCAATGCCTTGGGAAGAGCGTCCGTCAGGTTCGGAAAAGGTAATGTGGAGATATTCTGCCAATCCGGTCATTCCACGTGACTTGCTCCCGAATTCCAACAGTATATTCAATTCTGCAGTAGTCCCATTCAAAGATGGTTATGCCGGAGTTTTCCGTTGCGATGATACCAATATCAGGATGACTTTGCATGTAGGATTTTCAAAGGATGGACTGAAATGGGAACTTGATCCTGAGACTTTGAAGTTTGACTGTGATATTCCTGAAGTTAAGGATTGGGTTTACGGATATGATCCGAGAGTCTGCAAGATAGATGATCGCTATTATGTTACCTGGTGTAACGGCTATCACGGTCCTACAATCGGCGTTGCGTGGACTGAAGATTTCAAGACATTCCATCAGCTTGAAAACGCATTCCTTCCATATAACAGGAATGGAGTTATGTTCCCTCGCAAGATAAACGGCAAGTTTGCAATGCTTTCACGTCCGAGTGATACCGGACATACTCCGTTCGGTGATATTTTCTATTCAGAGTCACCTGATTTGGAGTATTGGGGACACCATCGTTTTGTAATGGGACCGTCTGATTTCGAAAAGAGCGCATGGCAGTGCTGTAAGGTAGGTGCAGGCCCT
>CALADR010000156.1 GCA_937890845.1 uncultured Bacteroidales bacterium
TATTGTCCCCAACGGGAGTCTGTTAAGATGGATGCTGCCGCTGTCCTGAACGGCTGCACTGTCTTTCTTCCATTGGAACAGTCCCCAGAAAGCGATGATGAAATAATAGACATTGAGAATGGCCGAAGCATAGAGTCCTTGAACGAAAAAAACATAGACAGTAGCTGCGCTCGTCAGCATACCCAATATCCACATAAAGTTTTTCTGCCTTATTTCCAGGACCACATATACAATTCCGGTCACAAGAGTAAAAACCTCCATGAAGTTTTCTCTTAAATATACTATAATCTCCATAATCTTTCGATAACTCTATATTCCATGCTCAGCTGCAGACGGGTCTGAATCAGCACTAAAATCTTTAATCATAAAGATTCTGCACATGCTGCACGCAAATATATCAAGTTTTTGGATAACTTTACAGTTCTTAAAAACCGAAGTAATGAAAGATGCAATTACTGAAGAAGGCAAATGGAAAATAATAAGCAGCGAATACCTGTTCCGCAGGCCATGGCTCACTGTTAGGCATGACCAGGTCGAGCTTCCTGACGGAAGGATAAATCCCGAATTCTACATAATGGAATATCCTGACTGGGTAAACGTAATAGCTATAACTGATGACGGAAAATTCGTTATGGAAAAGCAATACCGTCACGGTCTTGGAAAGACCTGCTATGAAATACCTGCAGGTGTCATTGAACCTGGAGAAACTCCTCTTGATGCTGCAAAAAGGGAACTTGCAGAGGAAACAGGATTCAGTGGAGGAGCATGGAGTGAAATAATGACCGTTTCAGGAAACTGCAGCACTACCAATAACCTGACCCACTGTTTTCTGGCAAAAGGGGTAAAGAAAACAGGAAGCCAGCATCTTGACTCTACTGAAGACATTACGGTCTGCCTTATGGATGAAAACGATGTCAGAGACCTTCTTGTCTGCGATCAGGTAAAACAGTCTCTAATGGCCGCTCCCCTATGGAAATATTTTGGAACAAAAGACTGAAAACATACGGATCTGACGGTCAGGCGCCAAGAATTTTTTCATAGGCTATCCTCGGCCCGTCTGCATAACGGATTGTCCCGCATTCTGAAAAGCCAAGAGATTTCAGAATGTGGTTCATTTGTATATTATCATAATTGGTATCAACCTTGAAACTGCGGACACCATTTGACAAGGCAAGTTCCGAAACAGCACCGAACATCATCTTTGACACTCCCCTTCCAAGCATATTACCACTCACTGCCATACGATGTACTACGACATAGTTTTCTTCAGAAATCCACCTGCCTTCAAGGTGGTCATAAGCAGGCTCTCCGCTGAATACAACGGCACAATATCCGGCTATAACACCGTCCGTCTCCTGCTCGCAGCCTAATTCAGAATATCCCGGAAATACGGCCACATAACCATATCCGGATTCAATATCCTTCATTATATCAGAAATGCCGGGATACGCACCCTGCCATTGGGTACGTCCGGCATCTCTCATCCTTTCTTTAGCCCCTTGAATAATAAGGACTATCATGTCAAGATCTTCCGGAACAGCTTTCCGGAATATCAGTCTGTCCATTTCCGCAATATATTACAGAACCTCCAGAAGTTCGACAGTAAATATCAATGCGCTGTACGGAGGAATCGCACCGGGAGCGCCATGTTCCCCGTAGGCAAGGTTATAAGGTATATAGAGTTCCCATTTTGAACCTTCAGGCATCAGCTGCAAAGCCTCTGTCCAGCCAGCTATTACCTGATTTACACCAAATACAGCAGGCTGGTTTCTCTTGTACGAACTGTCAAACTCAGTTCCGTCAACAAGCGTTCCCGCGTAATGGCATTTCACCTTTGAAGAGGCGCCGGGCTTTTTGCCGTTTCCTTCTTCAAGTACCTTATACTGAAGTCCGCTAGGGAGAGTAACAACTCCGTCCTTCGATGCATTTGCCTTAAGGAATTCTTCACCTTCCTTTTTAGCTGCAGCCCCTTTTGCAGCGGCTTCCTCTTTCTGCTTCTGCTCCATCTCGGCAAAATATTTATCAAGCAACTTTCCGGCTTCCTCAAATGGGACTGCCGGTTCCGCACCAGTAAGGACTGCTTTCAGGCCACTGATAAAATCCTCAAATGAAACCTCTTTGATACCTGACGCGATCATATTATGGGCAATACTCATACCCAAAGCATAACTGTTCTTATCCATAAGTTTTATATATTTTTCTTTTCGCAAAATTATAAAAAAATATGGAATTAACAGTACAACTATTGCAAGCCATCTGAAACTACATACAACAATACGAAAGAAAATAAAAAAATTAATTAAAAATATCAATCAAATACAATAAATTAAAATAATAATGTTACCTTTGTTCAATTAAATAAAACTAAAACGACGAACTGAACAACATAGCAATAACCGAAACAATGGATAAAATCAAAGTTGCCCTGATAGGATTCGGAAGAATGGGTGAATTCTATCTCAAAGAAATGAGAAAAAGCGATGAATGGGATATAGCATATATCTGTGATATCCTGCCAGCATCCAGGGAATACGCTTCAGCAGTCTGCCCTGGAGCAAAAGTCATTTCTGACTGCAATGAAATTTTTTCAGATGATTCTGTACAGGCTGTAGTCCTTTCCACATTGGCCGACTCAAGAAAAGAACTGATTGAAAAAGCTGTTTCCTCAGGAAAACATATAATAGCAGAAAAGCCGATAGCGGCTTCTATGGAAGACGAGTGGGAAATGGTCCGTCTT
>CALADR010000157.1 GCA_937890845.1 uncultured Bacteroidales bacterium
ACTCTACAGGATCGAGAGGATATGATTTGTCTAAACCATACAGCGAGAGGACAGCAGAACTTATCGATGCGGAAGTCAAGGACCTTATACAGTACATTCACGACAAGACCCATGATTTGCTTATGGAGCATAGAGAAGGATTTGAGAAGCTTGCTGCTCTACTGTTGGAAAAAGAGGTCATTTTCTCTGAGGATCTTGAAAGAATATTCGGACCTCGCAAATGGAATGTTGAAACAGCTGGCGGGGAAGAGTAGTCTGCCTGAGAGATTTTGTTAATTTAATTATCTTCTGATGAATTTGAAGAATTTGTGCGTTAGGACACTGTCAGGAGCAGGTTTTGTGGCTATTATGGTCGCATGTCTGCTCCTTGACAAGTTTTTGTTTGCAGGACTTATGCTTTTCATTATGATAAGCATGATGTCTGAGTTTTTTAAAATGACTATGGGAAATGAGTACCGGTTTTCCAGGATACTGGCGATTTTTGCCGGAGTGACGTTGTTTATCCTCACTTTTCTTTACCGTGGACACATAGGCAATTTCCCGGGAAGGCTTGTTATCCTGTCCTTTATACCTATATTTATTTTCATGATAAACTCATTGTATGTGAAGGACAAGACGGATTTCGGTAAATTTGCCAATTTGTATACTGGAGTTTTATATATAGCTGTTCCTATGACATTGACGAATTTTGCCGTATTCAATTCAGACGGACACTACACTGGAGTACTTCTTCTCTCTTTTTTCATTATAGTCTGGGCTTCAGATGTTGGAGCTTATCTGTTTGGTATTACTCTGGGGCAGAAATTCGGTAAAAAACTTTTTCCGGAAATTTCACCTAAGAAATCCTGGGTCGGATTTTGGGGCGGTTTTGCGATGTCCGTTCTCGCTGCAGTTGTATTACATTATACAGGAATGTTTCCAGAGAAGTATTCTTTGATCCATTGCTCGGCAATGGCTATTCTTATGAATATCTCAGGCGTATATGGAGACTTGATAGAGTCACAGTGGAAGAGGCATTATTCTCTTAAGGACTCAGGCAATCTGATACCTGGACATGGAGGTATGATGGACAGGTTTGACAGTGCCTTGCTTGCGATACCTATGGGGGTCATCTATCTTACAGTATTTAATATATTGTAATTTATTATATCTTTTTTCCTATTGTAAAGGAATTTTTATAAATTTGCGCCATTCACTAACTTCATTTTTTTGATATGACAATTCACAGAGGCGGGATAAGTACAATACTTGGAATATGGGCGTTTTGTCTGCTTATGATATTTATCGTATTGCATTTTATTCCCTGTGTCTTTATATCGTACCCGCTGGCCGGGGCATTTATTTTCTTTATGGGCTTTGTCCTGTATTTCTTCAGGGTTCCGGATAGGGAGGTGGTTCCCGGTGAAGGAGTTGTAACATCTGTTGCTGACGGAGAAGTAGTAATTATAGAAAAAGTATTCGAAAACGAGTACTTTAAAGGAGAGTGTATCCAAGTGTCCGTGTATATGGATTTTTTCAATGTACATGTGAATTTCTGGCCTATAACAGGGGAGGTTACATATTATAAGTATCATCCTGGAAAGTATTTGCTTGCGTTCCTTCCAAAAGCCTCTGAGCTTAACGAGCACACTTCCATTGCTATAAGAAACAGTAAAGGCGAAGTCTTTTTCAAGCAGCTTGCCGGTACTTTTGCAAGGAGAATCGAGTGTTATGCAGAAGTCGGTAAGGGTGGTATCAAAGGTGAGCAGTGCGGTATAATAAAGTTCGGCTCCAGGATTGATATGTATCTGCCTCTTGATGCGGACATTAAGGTAAAAATCGGAGACGAAGTACGTGCTTGTGAAACTGTTATAGCTGAGTTGCAGGCATGAGTGAAATCTTTATAATCTTATTTCTGATACTGCTGAACGGTATTTTCTCCATGTCTGAAATAGCTCTTATTTCAGCGAGGAAGTCAAGTCTTCAGAATGATGCTGATAAAGGAAGCCAGTCTGCAAGGACGGCACTGAAACTCGCAGGAGATCCGGATAAATTTCTCTCTGCCGTACAGATGGGTATAACGCTTATCGGAATTCTTACTGGTATTTTTTCAGGAAACAAGATAGCGGCAGAATTCTCTGCGTTATTTGTCAAAGCCGGAATGTTGCCGCTTGCAGCAAGCGCATTGTCCCAGACTATTATAGTTGTTCTCGTAACATATTTTACTATTCTTTTCGGAGAACTTGTACCGAAGAGGATAGCGATGAGTTCATCTGAAAGAGTCGCTAAAATAGTCGCCAAGCCTATGAAGGCTGTTTCTGTACTTACTTCACCATTCGTCTGGCTTTTGTCTAAAAGTACTGCAGGCGTACTGAAGATTTTAGGTGTAAAAGCACAGGAATCAAAGATTACGGAAGAGGAGATAAAGTCAATAATCCAGGAAGGCACTGAGGAAGGGGAGGTCTCTCCTGTAGAGCAGGACATTGTGGATAGGGTTTTCGCTTTGGGTGATTTGAAAGTCAGTACTATAATGACTAACAGGACTGACATTATTTCCTTGGACATGGAAATGAGCGAGAGCGAAATCAGACATACCATAGAGGAAAATATATTCGAAGAATACCCGGTAACAGAGGATGGAGACCTTGATCATGTAATAGGAGTACTGACATTGAAGGATTTTGTTCTGAATGTAGGCAAGGAGGGTTTCAGTCTTGAAAAAATGATAAGGAAACCTATTTATTTCCATGAGAATATGAGCGTTTATTCTGTGCTGGAGGGTATGAAGGTCAAGAAAATAAGCAGGGCTCTGGTATGTGACGAGTTTGGTTCCTGTTCAGGAATCATAACCTTGAAGGATATTATGGAGGCTTTGGTCGGTTCGGTAAATGATGACCATCAGAGAGAGCCTGATATAGTTACACGTGCCGACAATCAAAGCTGGCTGGTTGACGGTCAGTGCTCAATGTATGATTTCATAATGTATTTTGATCTTGACGAGTCTGTCCAGGATTATGAATATACCACAGTTGCCGGACTAGTGTTGGATGAGTTGGATCATGTTCCTGTCTCAGGAGAAAGGGTGACATGGAGAGAATTTGAGTTTGAAGTTGTGGATATGGATGGAGCAAGAATTGATAAGGTTATAGTTAAAAAAAATGCTGAGTTATGCAGTTCGCAAGACAGCTTTACTTCCTGAGAAAATATGTTATAAAAAAATAACCTGCATTCATATTTGAATAAGATTTCAAAGATATTCATAAGATGATGCAGGTTATTTTTTATACTTTACTGTACGGATAGAAGAAGTTTTATGCTTCTTCTTTTTTCTTTATATCATCTTCTATAAGCTCAAGAAGCTTGTCAATGGCTTCATCTTCCGGAATATGTCTGAGGACAGGTTCTTTTCCTTTATATATTGCAACTTTTCTGTTACCTTCACCTACATAACCCCAATCGGCATCAGCCATTTCACCAGGTCCGTTTACAATGCATCCCATAACGGCTATGACCATACCTTTGAGGTGAGATGTGCGGTTCTTTACTTCATTGAATTTTTCTTCAAGGCTATACATTGTTCTTCCGCATCCTGGACATGCTATATATTCTGGCCTGTAAAACCTTCTTCTTGCAGCCTGCATGACTTCGTCGCAAAGGTATGAAGCAAGTTCTGATCCATCAAGGCTGCAAACATTTCCACTGTGGTCTGTATAGGTGCCCTTTATTTCGAGTTCGTCTATTTTTCTGTCCATTAGCATCTTTCCGAAATCGCAAGCCAAATCAAGCATAAGTCTTTCTCTGGACGGAGAGGCATATTCTGCGATGGCTTTCTTTCCTTGCAATATTAAAGATGTCATTGAAGAATGGAGTTTACCATCGTATCTGTCAGCAAGATATTTTGCAACAGGCAGCTCATTTTCAGGAGCTTCTGTAAGAGATACGCGTATAGTATTTCCTATACCTTCGCTGAGAAGGGTTGAAATGCCTACAGCAGACTTTATACGTCCTGAGTCTCCGTTTCCTGCTTCTGTAACACCGAGGTGAAGAGGGAATATCACACCTTCTTCCTGCATTGCAGCATAAAGCAGCCTGTATGCTTCTACCATTACTATAGTATTGCTGGCTTTCAGTGATATCACGACATTGTAGAAATCGTTTTCAACGCACATCCGTATCCATTCCATGGCGGCTTCTTTCATTGCCAGAGGGGTATTGCCATACAAATTGGTAATGCGTTCGCCCAGGGATCCGTGGTTCAGACCTATTCTGACAGCAGTTCCGTTTTCTTTACATACCTGTACAAGTCTTGTAAACTGAGATCTGGCAACATCGTGGTCTTTGTGGAAGTTTCCGGGGTTAATCCTTACTTTTTCCACAACAGTTGCAGCTTCAATGGCTATTTCCGATGAAAAGTGTACATCGGCAACAAGAGGTGTGGAAATTCCACGGTCTCTGAGTCTTGTTTTTATCTCCTTGAGTGCCGCGACTTCATTTCTGGTAGGAACTGTAAGTCTTATAAGCTCTGCACCAGCTTCATAGAGTTTTATACATTGCGCGACAGATGCTTCAATGTCTGAAGTGTGGGTGTTGCACATTGTCTGTATCACAATGGGGGAGTCTGCGCCTATTGTGACATTCCCGATTTCTGCTGTTATAATTTTCATTTTTTAAAAGTTAGCTCATGTAAATTTTATTATTATTTTCCTGCAGGAATACCAGCGTCAACTGCCTTTATGAGCCCCAGCTGTTCTTTTGCTTCACGTTTGAGCTGACTCTTTTTGAAAGCTGGAAATGGACTCCTACGGAAAAAATTATATTTGAGGGATATGCATATCTGTAGTAATACTGGCTGTAATAGTCAGGCTTGTGTAATGCTCCCATAGAATATTTGTACATAGCCTGGAAATGTATTTCTACAGGGTCAAAAACAAAGGCAAAACCGGCACCTCCTTTGATTCCGTAATCAAACCGGCGGTCAGTTTCGATAAAAGAGTCTGTCAACGGACCGGAAATGCCGTCTCCAGCCCTGTCAATCTTCATTCTGTACCCCAAGAAAAATCCAATATTTGCAAGTATTTTCATTTTCCAGAAATCAAAATGGCAATGAGCCAGAAGCGGAACTTCAATTACGTCCATAATAGCTTCAGTAACTCCAGAGTAGTCTCCGCCAAGGTCAGGATACAATCCGGTTTCATCGTCTGGTTTCAATCTGTATCCTTCTCTGCTGTAGAACAGACCTGTCTGAAATCCGAAATATGGCATGTAACCGAACATTTTGCCGTATTTTGTATATGTGACGCCGAAATTGACGGGAAAAAAACGGGATTTCTGCTTCATTGACGGATTCCAGTTTACCTGACTTAATGAAACTCCATACTGTATGCCTATCATATCATAATCATTGATGACTATCTTTTTCTTTATATTGACAGTATCAAGATAAGACAAGTTGTCGTCTGCAGGCACGCTCAGGCCTGCAGGCAATTTGGCATTCTGGCTGAAGCCGGAACGTTCCGGCAAAATAATGGCTGTAAAAACTAATATTAAGGTTAAATATATTCTGTTCATCTACTTTCTGATATTTCCTCTAACGGAATAATTCTCCAACGTTGATTGTCTGTCCCAATTCTGTTTTTTCAGGAATGTCAAGCAAAAATGTTCCATCTTTCAATTTATAGAACTTGACTTTTTCAGGCTGCTTCTTTCCAAGCAGGTTCCCGGTATCAACCATACCGTTTCTGTTCAGGTCTTCGATAATCCTTATCGAATATTTGCCTGCCTTAAGGTAAGGGAACAGCAGGCTGCAGTCCTTGTCAACTGTGTAGCTCCTAAGAACATTATCTCTTTTTTCATTCAGCAGGTCTATAATATACTTGTTGTTCACATCAGTAAGTTCTAGACTGAGAGAACTCAGATTCTCATCTGTCGGTAAAGATACTTTAACCTCAAGGCTATCATTGTAGAATCCGTTGATATCCATGAATTTATGCTTAGGGATATTCAGGAAATATTCATAGCCCTGTATGAACTTTTCTGAAGGTCTAACTACAAATTTGCGCAAGTTGAGACTGTCTTTTTCAAGGGTAAACTTACCTTTGAACTCCTGTTGTTTTGGGTTTACATACCAGAACCTTATGGAGTCGAATGCCGACTTTACCAGAGGATATTTGAATTCAATTTCAAAGCCGTATTGTTCCACTCTTTCAGGCTCGGCTGATACTGTGAATACAGTAGTAGTATCCTCTTTCTTTATATCTTTCTTACCGCTTTTCTTGGCCTTGCTTTCTTTTGGTTTTGCAAGTTTTATCTGCTCCAGAAACGGAACTAGTTTTCCCAATGTATCGGTCTTCATA
>CALADR010000158.1 GCA_937890845.1 uncultured Bacteroidales bacterium
ATCCGACTCGATTGTTAAATTTTAAATTTTTCGGTAAAAATTTACCGAAGTATTGACCAGTTAAATTTGGAAATATATTAAAGATATGTACCTTTGCGGTCGTTTTTCTAAAACAATAACCCTTTCAAACAAATTTTTATGGTTAAATCATTTAAGTCAACATTGTTCAAATGCTGTACAGCTGTTGTGGCTTTTGCAGCTTTGAATCTTATGTCACTGACAGCTTTTGCCCAAAATCAAGAGGGTGGGGTAGTCAGTGGTGTAATTACTGATGATGCCGGTCCAGTAGTCGGAGCGGCCGTGATGATTAAGGATGCTCCTGGCGGAGTCACTACCGGCCTGGATGGAGAGTATACCCTTGGCGGGCTTAAACTCAATGATGTTATAGTTGTGACTATTCTCGGTTACGAGACTCAGTCTGTCGTCTATGCAGGTCAGTCCAGACAGGATTTTAGCCTTAAGGTATCTACTGAGGCTTTGGACGAGGTAGTGGTAACAGCCCTCGGTATCAAGAGAGAGGAAAAGACACTTGCTTACAATATTCAGCAAGTAAAGTCTGACGAACTAACCGCAGTGAAAGATGCAAACTTTGTCAACTCTCTGGTTGGTAAGGTTGCAGGTGTTCAGATTAACTCAGGTGCCAGCGGACCTGGAAGTTCGACACGAGTTGTGATGCGTGGTATGAAGTCTATCGAGAAGAACAACACAGTTCTGTATGTGATTGACGGTATTCCTATGTACAACAAGAGCTTCGGAGGAAACGGAGGCGTTATGGCTGAGGCTGTAGGTTCTGAGGCTGCTGCAGATATCAACCCTGAAGATATCGAGTCTGTCAATATGCTTACAGGTCCTTCAGCTGCCGCTCTTTACGGTTCGGATGCTGCAAATGGTGTTATCATCATCAATACTAAAAAGGGAAAAGAAGGCAGAACATCTGTTTCTATCAGCAACAGTACTACTTTCTCTACCGTATACATGATGCCTGAAATGCAGGACCGTTATGGTGTAAGCAGCGGTTACAGCAACTGGGGTGCAGCCCTTCCATCTGATTACAACTATGATCCTCGCAAGTTCTTCAATACAGGAACAAACGTAATCAACTCTGTTTCTCTTTCTACAGGAAACGAGAAAAACCAGACTTATATTTCCGCTTCTACTACCAACACTACAGGTATTGTTCCGGAGAGTGACTATGACAGATATAACTTTACTGCCAGAAACACTACCAAATTTGCAAACGACAAGCTCATACTTGACTTCGGTGCAAGTTTCATCATACAGAAAGACCACAACCTGGTATCACAGGGGTCTTATTTCAACCCGCTTCCTGGTCTTTATCTTTTTCCACGCGGAGGAAACTTCGATGAAATCCGCCTTTATGAAAGATGGGATCCTATCAACGGTGTGAATACTCAGTATTGGCCATATACGGAAGGTGCCCACAATATTCAGAACCCTTACTGGATTCAGAACCGCAACAACAGAGACATGTCAAAGCGTCGTTATATGCTTAACGCATCCCTTCAGTACAATGTGACCAAATGGCTTAATGTTACTGCAAGGGCAAGAATCGACGAGTCTTCATACAAGCATACTACAAAATACTATGCAGGTACTCTTACAACATTTGCCGGAGAAAACGGAGGATACAAGGTCGACAATATGGGAGACAGATCTTTCTACGGTGATATCATAGCAAATGTTGACAAGACTTGGGGAGACTGGAGACTTGTTGCCAATGTCGGAGGTTCTATCAATGATCAGAGATATGAAATGAACCGTGCTGCAGGTGACTTGATTTTCCCTAATCATTTTGCAGCTAACAACATCAATACAGCAATCAACTATAAAGGAAATGAGGAAGGATGGCATGACCAGACACAGTCTGTTTTCGCATCAGTTGAAGTAGGCTGGAAGAATATGCTCTTCCTTACAGTTACAGGACGTAACGACTGGGCTTCACAGCTGGCTTATACAAGCAAGAAGTCATTCTTCTATCCTTCAGTAGGTCTTTCTGCTGTAGTTTCAAGCATGGTCAATATGCCTAAGTGGTTTACTTTCTTGAAAGTACGCGGCTCTTACTCGCAGGTTGCAACTGCATTTGACCGTTTTCTTTCAAACCCTAGCTACAAGTACAACGACCAGACTCACAACTGGTCAAAGGCTGATACATATCCTGCATTTGACTTGAAGCCAGAGGATACAAGATCTTGGGAAATCGGTCTCAATATGAGATTCTTTGAAAGCCTCAGCCTCGACGTTACTTACTATCGTTCAAATACTTATAACCAGACTATATATGCTCCGCTTTCAGCAGCTTCAGGATATAAGAACTTTGTCGCACAGACAGGTAATATCCAGAACCAGGGAGTCGAGCTGGCTGTAGGATATGACAATACTTGGGGCGGATTCAACTGGAATACAAACCTTACATATACATTCAATGAGAATGTAATCAAAGAGCTGGCTCATGGTATTCCTGATCCTACAACAGGTATTCCTGTTGACGTTACAGAAATAAACAAGGACTGGCTGGGTGCATCCAATGTGGCACCTCGCGTAATTCTCCGTGAAGGCGGCTCACTTTCTGATGTCTATGCTCATCATGTAGTAGCCCGTGACCTGAACGGAAACGTTGATGTAGACAACAACGGAAATATCAAGATGCAGGAAGTTGAGCCGTTCAAGCTCGGCTCGCTCGCTCCTAAGGGCAACCTCGGATGGAGCAATACTTTCAGCTATGCAGGTGTTTCTCTCGGAGTAGTTCTTACTGCTCGTCTTGGTGGTCTTGTATATTCAGCAACTCAGGGTATCCTGGACTTCTACGGAGCATCAGAGGCTTCTGCTGCTATGAGAGATGCCGGCGGTGTTCCTGTAAACTATGGTTTGCTTGATGCTCAGAAATATTATAACGGAATCAGTACAGCGCAGGGCGGTTACGCTTCATACTATATGTATGACGCTACCAATATCCGTCTTCAGGAACTTACCTTGAACTATACCCTTCCTAGGAAATGGTTCAATGACAAGCTTGGACTTACAATAGGTTTTGTCGCTAGAAACCTTGCTATGATTTACTGCAAAGCTCCGTTTGATCCTGAACTTTCAGCAGCTACAGGAAACAACTACTATCAAGGCGTTGACTATTTCATGCTTCCAAGTACAAGAAACTTCGGATTTAATGTGAAACTTCAGTTCTAATGATCCGATTCCAATAAAATTTTAGACAGTATGAAAAAAATACATAAAATATTGTTTCTTGCTGCTTCTGTTTCCGTAATGGCAGGATGTACCAAGAACTTCGAAAAATACAACACTGACCAGTTTGCAGTGCAGAGCGCTGATCCTACAATCCTGTTGCCTACTATGATTGAGTCTCTGATGTACGTACAGCAGAATGACTCGCAGATGGTAGACCAGATGGTAGGAACTCTCGGAGGATATTTTACTCTGTCCAACCGTTGGGGCGGTCAGAACTTTGATACTTTCAATCCGTCTGACTCCTGGAATGCGATTCCTTATGAGACTCCGTTCCTTGATATTTATGCTAACTTCTTCGAAATAGAGAAGTATACCAGCGGTTCAGGTCACTTCTATGCTGTAGCTCGTCTTGTCAGGGCTGCTGCCATGATGAGAGTGGCTGACTGTTACGGTCCTATTCCTTACAGCCAGATTCAGGACGGTAAGATGTATGTGGCTTATGACTCTAACGAAGATGTCTATAAGCATATCATCGAGGATTTGTCTGCTGCTGCAGGTGTCCTCAGTTCATATGTAACTGCCAATCCGGACAAGAAGCCTCTTGCAGCACAGGATGCACTTTATGCAGGAGACTATGCAAAGTGGGCAAAATTCGCAAACTCTCTTATAATGAGAGCAGCGATGCGTATCGGTGACAAGGAAGCTTTCCTTACTGCATATGAGTCTCCATATGGCTATATCGCATCAAACGATGATAATGCCATGATGGATCCTAAGGCTCAGCGCAATCCTTATGACCTTGCTTCTGAATCATGGGGTGACCTCAGGGCAAATGCCTCTATCGTTGATTATATGAACGGCCTTAAGGACCCTAGAACTACCAAATATTTCTCTCCTGTAGGAAGTGCAGTCGTAGGAATGCGTTCAGGAAAGGCAGAGTTTGACAAGAGTGTTGTTGCTGGTAAGTTTTCTACTACAAACTTTGAGGAGACTTCAAAGCTTCCGGTATTCGTAGCTGCAGAAATTCAGTTCATTCTTGCAGAGGCTGTCCTCAAGCAGTGGATTTCAGGAGACGCAGGTGAGTTCTATAAAAAAGGAATCGAGCTTTCGATGGCACAGTGGGCAGTAGATGGTGGAGCAGCTGCTACATATATAGCAGATAATAAAAACGTTCCTGCCGGACACAGTGCTGACCCTGCCGGTTTCCCGGAATATACTCGTAAAACCAAGGTCACAGTAGCATGGGACAACGGTGCGTCAGAAGAAATGAAACTCGAGAAGATCATTACTCAGAAATGGATAGCAAACTTCCCTATGGGAATCGAGGCTTGGTCTGAGTGGAGACGTACGGGCTATCCAGAACTTACTCCGGTAATAGACAACCTTTCTCAGGGTAATGTTTCTGACGATGTCAGAGGAATGCGCAGACTCCGTTATTCATTCAATGAAAAGTCTTTGAATGCTGCCAACTATCAGGGAGCTGTACAGCTTCTCGGAGGTCCTGACAATGAGTCTACAGACCTTTTCTGGGCCAAGAAGAAATAATCATTTAATTTAGAATTATAGTATGAAAATGAATATAGCAAAAATTTGTATACCATTCTTGGCAGCCTCTGTACTCGTAGGCTGTAAGGATTGGGTGTCTCCGGAAGCTGAAATTCATGACGCTTCTTTGACTGAGGTTGTCAAGGATGACGCATATTATGAGGCTTTGAGGGCATTCAAGAAATCGGAACACTCTGTATCCTTCGGCTGGTTCAGTGAATGGGGAGAGGGAAATGTCAGTACGGCGAACATGCTTCAGGCCGTTCCTGACTCTATGGATATTATTTCCCTTTGGAGCGGCTTTGACCACAACCCTAAGAAAAAAGCCGACCTTGAGTTTGTTACTAAAGTAAAGGGTACAAGAGTGGTTATGTGCTCGTTTATCGCTGAAGTAGGATGTATGTTCTCTCCTGAAGGAATCGCAGGGGATGTAGATAAGCAGAAAGAGTACTGGGGCTGGAAAGACGGTGATGAAGAGGCAATCCATGCTTCTATCATCAAATGGGCAAAGGCTGTAGGAGACTCATTGAAGGCAAACGGACTGCACGGTATTGATATTGACTATGAGCCGGCTGAGTATGGTGGTAGCCTCTGCCGTAACCACCAGTACTTTACTTGGTTCGTAGAGGAAATGGGTAAATATATCGGTCCTCAGTCAGGTGATGAGAATACCCTCTTTATAGTTGACGGATATATCAATAGTCTCCCTAATCTGAACAAGATTTACAAATACTTTGACTACTATGTCTCTCAAGCCTATACTTGGGGAGCTTCTTATTCGGATTCCATGCTTGATGGACGTGTAAATCAGTACTATCCTCTATTCAAGGAATTCATGACAGAAGAGGAGTTTACCAACAAGTTTATCGTTACTGAAAATCTTGAGTCTGCTCTTGACTGTCTTCTTGGAGGATACACCTGGAAAGATGATGACTATACTCCGCTTGACAGGTCAAAGTATCCGAGTCTTGTAGCTTTTGCAAGTTGGGAGCCGGAAAACGGATTCAGGAAAGGCGGTTTCGGAGCTTTCCGTTTCTCGAATGAGAGTGCCAACAATCCTAAGTACAAGTGGATGCGCAAGGCTATCCAGCAGCAGAATCCAGCTCCGGGATATAATGTGGTAAAGAAAGAAGACTGCCGCAAAAAATAGTGCGAAGTCACCATTTTACAATTGATTACTTATAAATAGAAAATGAAACATATATTCAATACAGTAGCAGTATCATTAGCCGCTTTGCTGGCTGCAGGTTGTGACAATGCTGAATATGGCGAGGGAGGAAAGATTGGAGATTCATTGGGAGTACATGCCTTTTTTGCAGAGGGCATCAATACTCCTGGAATTTCAAGTTCCAATATTCTCCTTTCCCAGGATGAAGGTGCGAAAGCTACATTGACACCTTCGCTGACAGACAAGCTGAATGAGGACTGCGTGATGAAACTTGTGATGGATCAGGACATTCTCGCAAGATACAATGCCGAGCAAGGAACAAGTTTTGAAATGTTGCCTGATTCTTTGGTGAATCTCGGTGGCGATATCACTATTCCGGCAGGGCAGTATGCCGCAGAAGCAGTTATAATAGAACTGGGCATGATGCCGGAAGATCTTATAGGTCTGCCGTTTGCAGTACCTGTCAAAATCGAAAAGGTAAGCGGCGATTTTGAGTTGGCGGCAAATACTTCTGGTTATGTTATAGAAGTTTCTTCTGTTCTTGAGAATGATTTGGCGCAGTTTAACGGGGCTGCAGCCCTCTGGGTGGAGAATTTCGAGCAGACATTCGACCAGTTCACTATAGAGATGCGTCTTCAGGTTTCCAATACCAATAACAGGAACAGGGATATCTTCAGCTGCATTGAGGACGGTGAGTTGATGTTCCGTTTCGAGGATCCTCAGAGTGCCTCTGCTACAGATCCCGGACACTCCCTTGTGCAGTTCCAGGGAGTAGGCGGATATCTCAATCCAAAGGAAGGTATGCACATTGAAGTGAACAAGTGGCAGCATTATGCAGTTACATACGACGGTACGAAGGTTACTATCTATGTCAACGGAGTAGATGCAGGAAGCAAGGAGTTTGCTCCGAGTGTCGTGAAGAACGGATATTTCAAATATCTCACTTTCATGGGTATCGGAGGATATAACGGTTCTTGGGGTCCTGGAGACAGTTGGTGGTACGGATGTAAGACTATGGTTACAGAATGCCGTATCTGGTCTGTCGCAAGAACAGCTGACCAGATAGCCAAGAATATGGCTTCAGTGACACCTACGACAAAGGGACTTGAAGGATACTGGAGAGTCAACAAGGCAACTTATGACGAATCGAAGAGTCAGTTTGAGGACCTTACAGGTAAAGGCCATCCTATGACTGCTAAGAAAGGTGTTTCTGTTTGGAATGAAGGTATTCAGAGCATTGATGAGGCTACTCCTTGGAAGTAGTCGGACAAATACTTGCGAAAGAGGAAGGTGTGCGCTACAGCACGCCTTCTTTTTTTATATGATTTTTGCTCAAAACATTGAAAATTAAAATATTAATCGTATATTTGCAGCCCGCAAAAATGTGTTGCGGAGTATAAAGTATTAATAAACAATTAATTAAACAAACCAATGCCTGGATTAATTGGAAAGAAAATCGGAATGACATCCGTTTTCGGTGCTGATGGAAAGAATATTCCATGCACCGTTATTGAGGCTGGTCCATGCGTAGTCACGCAAATTCGTACAGTAGAGAAAGATGGTTATGCCGCTGTACAGCTTGCCTATGACGAAATTTCAGAAAAGCATGCCAGCAAGCCTTTGAAGGGGCATTTTGAGAAGGCAGGAACCACTCCTAAACGCAAATTGGTGGAATTCAAAGGTTTTGATACCACTAAAGTTAAGCTTGGAGATGTAATTACCATCAATGACCTTGATCTCCATATGGAGGACGGACAGGTTGACTGGCTTGATGTTACCGGAACATCAAAGGGTAAGGGTTTTCAGGGCGTTGTAAAACGTCACGGATTTGCTGGAGTAGGAGGAAAGACTCACGGTCAGCATAACAGACTTCGTCACCCTGGTTCACTCGGTGCATCATCTTGGCCGTCACGCGTGTTCAAAGGAATGAGAATGGCCGGACATATGGGTAATGAGCGTGTAAAAGTGCTCAACCTTGAGGTGGTTAAGCTTATGCCTGAGAACAATATCGTTGTCGTGAAAGGTTCCGTACCTGGAGCCAAAGGTTCATATGTAATTTTGGAGGATTAAGGTTATGGAATTGTCAGTTTATAAAATTGACGGATCAGAGTCCGGAAAGAAAGTTGTTCTCGACGAGAATATTTTCGGAGTACAGCCTAATGATCATGCTATATGGCTTGACGTTAAGCAGTATCTCGCAAGTCAGAGACAGGGTACACACAAGACCAAGGACCGCAGCGAGGTAGCTTACAGTACAAAGAAGCTTATCCGTCAGAAAGGTTCAGGCGGTGCTCGTCACGGTAGCTTGAAGGCAGGTATCTACTGCGGTGGCGGACGTGTGTTCGGTCCTAAGCCACGCTATTATGGCTTCAAACTTAATAAAAAGCTCAAACAGCTTGCAAGATATTCTGCCCTTACTTATAAGGCACAGGAGAATGCAATCGTAATGGTTGAGCCATTTGCAATGGAAGCTCCTAAGACTAAGGAGTTTATCCAGATTCTTAAGAACATCAAGGCTGGAGACAGAAAAGTACTTTTCGTACTTCCTGAGAATTCAGCTAATATTTACCTTTCGTCCCGTAACCTTCCTGAGGTTAAAGTTATCACTGTAGATGAAATCAACACTTATGCTATCATGAATTCATATTCATTGGTACTTGTTGATGGAGTACAGGATATCCTCGCTTCAAGGAACAGACGCTAAACCGATTGAAAGATGGGAATTATAATTAAGCCAATAGTAACGGAAAAGATGACGGTTCAAGGCGAGAAGTTGAACCGCTACGGTTTTATCGTTGACCGTGATGCTAACAAGCTTCAGATCAAGGCTGCGGTAGAGCAGATGTACAATGTGTCGGTAGCAGACGTTAATACGCTCAACTACCACGGCAAAAAGAAATCTCGTTTCACCAAAGCAGGTGTTCTGAGAGGCCGCATGAATCACTATAAGAAAGCTTATGTGACTCTTGCAGGCGATGACAAGATAGATTTCTACGCTAATATTTAAAGGGGGATCAGGAAATGGCAGTAAGAAAATTCAAACCGGTAACTCCCGGTCAGAGAAACAAGGTAATCAGTGCTTTTGATGACATTACCTGCAGTACCCCATATAAGAGGTTGCTTGCTCCGATCAAGAAATCAGGCGGACGTAACAACCAGGGTAAGATGACAATGCGCTATATCGGCGGTGGTCACAAGAGAATGTATCGTATTATCGACTTCCTTCGTGATAAGGATAACTGCAAAGCAGAGGTACTTACTATCGAGTACGATCCGAACCGCAGTGCACGTATTGCCCTCGTACAGTATGAAGATGGCGAAAAGAGATACATCATTGCGCCAAACGGACTGAAAGTAGGACAGGTTATCGCTTCAGGTTCAGGTGTAGCTCCTGAGCTTGGAAACGCTCTTCCTCTCTCTGAAATTCCGCTCGGTACACTTATCCACAATATTGAGCTCCGCCCGGGACAGGGTGCCGCTATGGCACGTAGTGCAGGAGCGTATGCTCAGCTTGCAGCACGTGAGGGAAATCACGCTATTCTCCGTCTGCCTTCAGGCGAAGTGAGAATGGTATTGGTATCATGCCGTGCAACAGTGGGAACTGTATCGAATCCAGATCACAGTTTGGAGTCTCATGGTAAAGCAGGACGCAGGAGATGGCTTGGTCGTCGTCCACGTAACCGCGGTGTAGTTATGAACCCGGTTGATCACCCAATGGGAGGTGGTGAAGGACGTGCATCAGGAGGACATCCACGTTCACGTAAGGGTATGCCGGCTAAGGGCTACAAGACACGTAATCCTAAGAGCACTTCAAATAAGTTCATTATTGAAAGAAGGAAAAAATAACCGGAATTAAACGTTAGAGATTATGAGTCGTTCATTAAGAAAAGGTCCTTATATTCAGGAAAGCCTGGAAAAGAAAATTCTTGCTATGAATGAGGGTAGCATGAAGAAAGAGGTTGTCAAGACTTGGTCACGCGCAAGTATGATCTCTCCTGACTTCGTGGGTCACACTATCGCAGTTCATAATGGAAACAAGTTTATTCCTGTTTACGTTACAGAAAACATGGTAGGCCACAAGCTCGGTGAGTTCGCTCCGACAAGAACATTTAAAGGCCATTCGGGCAATCGTAAGTAATTTTAAAAAGAAATTGTAATTATGGGAGCTCGTAAAAGACAGATGGCCGAGAGGCTTAAAGAGATAAAGAAGCAGACAGCTATAGCTAAGCTGAATGATGTACCTACTTCACCTCGCAAAATGCGCCTTGTCGCAGATATCGTGAGGGGTGTCGAAGTGAACCGTGCACTTGACATACTCAAGTATTCAAAGAAGCACGCTTCAGTATCGTTGGCAAAGGTTCTCCGCAGTGCAATTGCAAACTGGGAAGCAAAGAACCCTGACAACACAAGTGAGTTGGATAACGGTAATGTATATATCAAGACCCTTATGGTCGATGAAGGTCGTACACTTAAGAGAATCCGTCCTTGCCCTCAGGGTAGAGCCGGCAGAATCCGCAAGCGTTCGAACCACATTACTATCATCCTTGATACAAAGAAACCAGCATCAGTGGAGGAATAAATTATGGGACAGAAAACAAATCCTATCAGCAACAGAATCGGTATCACCCGTGGTTGGGACTCTAACTGGTGTGGTGGTAACTATGCGGAGAAGATCGCAGAGGACTACGAAATCCGTAAATATCTGATGAACCGTCTTGCAAAGGCAAGCCTTTCCAAGATTGTCATCGAGAGAACTCTTAAGCTCATTACAGTAACTATCCACGCTGCAAGACCAGGTGTTATCATCGGAAAAGGTGGCGCAGAAGTTGACAAACTTAAAGAGGAACTTAAGAAGGTAACCAAGAAAGATGTTCAGATTAACATCTTTGAGGTTAAGAAACCTGAGGTTGACGCTCACATCGTAGCTGACAATATTGCACGTCAGATTGAAGGCCGTGTTTCTTACAGAAGAGCTATCAAGATGGCAGTAGCTACTACTATGAAAGTAGGTGCAGAAGGTATCAAAGTTCAGATCAGCGGCCGTCTTGGCGGTGCTGAAATGGCAAGAAGCGAAATGTTCAAAGAGGGACGTACTCCTCTTCACACATTCCGTGCAGATATCGACTATGCTCTTGCTGAGGCACACACAAAAGTAGGTGTTCTTGGTATCAAGGTATGGGTTTGCAACGGTGAGGTTTACGGAAAGAGAGATCTTTCACCTAATGCCGGTGTAGCAGCAAACGCACAGGCACAGGGCGGACAGAACCGTGGTGGCCGTGGTGACCGTCGCCGTGACCGTCGTCGCGGAGACCGCAAGGAAAGCAAATAATCTTGCAATTCATATTTATAGAAAGCCGGGTCTTTATGAACCCGGCTTTCTTTGTTAAAAAACTGCCGGGATACGTGACATAGGTAGTTGTGATTTAATATTTTTTGTTAAATTTGTGAGTTTT
Source organism: uncultured Bacteroidales bacterium (assembly GCA_937890845.1). Taxonomy (GTDB): domain Bacteria; phylum Bacteroidota; class Bacteroidia; order Bacteroidales; family UBA932; genus Cryptobacteroides. The sequence goes on from CALADR010000158.1 coordinate 11,368, forward strand.
GAAATGAAAGCCAGTGTACTTTGTTTCAAAACTCACATTTTTTATAATACTGAAACGAATGAAACCTTCTGAAAGATTATTGTCCCTGGATACATTGCGGGGCTTTGACATGCTTTTTATTATGGGGCTTGCTCCTTTGATTATGGCTATCTGCTCACTTTTCCCGGGAGGTGAGGATTGTTTCCTCTTCACTACAATGAAGCATGTGGAATGGCATGGTCTTGCGCACCATGACACTATCTTCCCGCTTTTCCTTTTCATTGCAGGTATTTCTTTTCCTTTTTCCTATGCAAAGCAGTTGTCGAACGGACTTGCCAGAAAGCAAATATATTTGAAAATATTCAAGCGCGGTTTTATGCTTGTCTTTTTAGGTGTCGTTTATAATGGACTTTTCGAACTGGATTTCCAGAATTTGAGAATTGCCAGTGTTCTCGGGCGTATCGGACTTGCCTGGATGATAGCGGCGCTGCTTTTTATAAATTTCAGCACTAGAATACGCGTTGTCATATCGGCGGCAATACTTGTCGGTTACTGGTTGCTGTTATGGCTTGTACCGGCACCGGACATGCCGGCAGGAACAGATCCTTTTTCTTTTGAAGGAAATCTGGTAGGGTATGTGGACAGGCTTCTTCTTCCGGGAAAGATTCTTTCTGAAACTTTCGACCCTGAGGGCATTCTAAGTACTGTTCCGGCAGTTGTTACAGCTATGCTCGGTATGTTCACCGGCGAATTTGTGAAACAGTCGGAAACCCGTATTTCAGGAAGCCGAAAGTCATTTTATATGTTTGGTGCAGCACTGTTGTTCCTTGTCGTCGGACTCCTGTGGAATTTTGTTTTTCCTATAAACAAAAAGTTGTGGACAAGTTCTTTTGTTTGTGTTATGGCGGCTTATTCACTGGGACTTTTTTCTATTTTTTATTATATAACAATAGTTCGTTAAAAAATGGCCTCGCCTAAGCGGCTCTGGCAGTAAATAAAATA
>CALADR010000159.1 GCA_937890845.1 uncultured Bacteroidales bacterium
CATCGGTAATGGTTCCGAAATCGTAGGAGAGAGAAACAGAAGACTGGAAATATTTCTGTTTGTATTTATGGTATCCTGAGATGTCCGAAGTCATCATGGCTACACTGTTTTCCATTTTGTCCAATGCTGATGAGTTCAGCATAGTGCCTTCAGGATCTGCATATGCAGGAGCCAGCTGGCCTTGACCCCAATAGTTTCTGATGATATCTACTGAACTTGACCAAGGAGTATCTCGCTGGTCTGCCACTCCGTTTACATTGATGTCAAATTTCAGACCTTTTACAAGTTCTGCATTGATGTTGGTGCGGAGGTTATACTTATCATAATTAAGGTCTCCCGATTTGAAGAATCCCTCCTGATAAATATATCCCATACTTACGTAGTATTGGAATTTTTCAGAGCCTCCGGAGATGCTTATGTCATGCTGGGTCTGAGGAACCCAGTTTGCAAGTACCATGTTGTTCCAGTCAGTGGCACGTTTTGCGCCGCTGCGGTATTCCTCAATCTGGTCTGGAGTGAACTGGACCGAACCGTTATGGACACTGTTGTTGCTTTTCTCATTATAAATCATCATCGACTCTACGGCACTGGCAAGTTCAGGCATCTTGGAAGGAGTCTGGAACGTGAAAGAACCATTGTAGTTTACTTTGGCTTTTCCTTCAGCGCCTTTCTTGGTAGTGACCAATACAACACCGTTACCTGCACGGACACCGTATATGGCAGCTGCAGCATCTTTAAGTACGGATACATTTTCTATATCAGTAGAGTTCAGTCTCTGGAAGTCTGCTATGTCACGAGGAACACCGTCGATAATTACCAGAGGGGAGCCCATTCCTCGGATATCGAATACGTTATTGTAAGTACCAGGTTCCGCACTTTTCTGCCAAACCCTAAGACCCGGAACACGTCCTGTTAGCATATTCTGCGGATTCTCGGATTTTGTCTTTACAATATCGTCATTCCCGACTCCGGAAACAGCACCTGTGATGGAGCCTTTTTTCTGAGTACCATAGCCTACGACAACAACACTTTCAAGGAATGTATTGTCGGCTTTCATCACTACATTTAAAGTTGTTCTTCCGTTTACAGAAACCTCTGTGGTAGATAGTCCGACAGATGAGAATTCCAGGATAGCATCTGATGGGACTGTAATAGTGTATTTTCCATCCAGATCAGTGGGGACTCCTGTTGCAGAGCCTTTAATCATGACACTTGCCCCGATTACAGGCTGGGCTGTGTCGTCAGTGACTGTTCCAGTTACCTTAATGGTATTCTGGGCGAAAGTCATGAACGGTGCGATTATTAGTAGCACCGCTGTAAGAATGCCTTGCAGGCATCTTTTAGACTTGATGTTTTTTTTCATAAACAGTGTTATATAGTTAGCGTTTATCCAACTCATATTTTGCAAGTACTGCATATTGTGCAGCGAAGGCAAACTGGAAAAATCCTTTGACATTGCATTTATCTTCGTTCCTAGACCATCCGTGAAGTATTCCAGTAGGAAGAGTGCCGTTCTTTAAGAAATTGGTATATCCATAGTCGAGATTGTCCTGGAAACTTTTTAGAGGAGCCTCTGCTGATTTGCATTCTGCATATGCATCTGCCCATCCGCGCATAAGGACACCATTGAACCAGTTGTTGAATCCGTCGAAAGCATATGAATAGTGCCCGTTTACAACTTTGTCCTTCTTTCCGAAATATTTGAAAGCAGCGTCTGTAAGGGCAGTCATTTCTTCTTTGTATCTGCTGTCTCCTGTAACTCTATAAAGGTCAGCAGCTCCAGAAAGCATTGTTCCGCTATTGTATGACAGAGGCGCTCCTGTGGGGCCTGAAGATGGAGTGTTTTTGCGGTATTCCACGCCGTCAACAGTTTCGTATGATATGTTGTTAGAGCCTCCCATCATATCCCAATATACACCTTCATCGGCTTTGAAAAGATTGTTTCTCTGGTATTCATAAACCTTTTTCGCATACAAAAGATAGTATTCACTTTTGTCCATTTCAGCGGAAACTCTTTTATTGCCGTCTGTGATATACCTTCGAGTCGTCTTCTCATTTTTACCGGCATAGTATTCTGAAAGCCATACAAGAGGGCTGATGAATGGTCCGTTACTGCAAGAATGCTTGGTGCAGTAGCCGGGACCCCATGTAATACCTCCGTTTTCAGTGCCGTCTTCTTTCAATGTACAATCCCATCCGTCTATTACATACTCGGTCAAATATTCAGCCTCTTCAAGATATTTTTTCTCACCTGTGAATTTATAGGCTTCAAACAGTTCCCTTACGAGCCATTGCTGGTCATCATATACGTTTTCTATTCCAGCTACATTGGCAGAGCCTGGAGAAGAACCGCGGTGTACACCATATACACTCCAGGAAAAATTATTTCTGGTATAGGATGTCAGTGAAAAACTTCCTTTGTAATACTGAAGTCCTGTATACAGCCTATCCAAAAGAGCTTTGTATCTGTTGAAATGCAGGTCGTAGAGCTCTGAGTTTCCGGATTCTTTCTGTGTTGTCAGAGCATTCATAATAGCATTTGCTGCCTCTATCGCACTTGTGTAAGGCCAGACATCTACCGTTCCTATGGATTTTTCTTCATTAAAAGGATTGAAGAATTCAGTCATTGCATATCCGTCAAAGTAATGTTCAATAGCTGAATCTGTAATTTGCATGGCTCTCAGTATGTTTTGAGTGGCCAGGTCATCATTAGTCAGTATTTCAGTCTTTTCAGTAGTATCAGTGTTCCCATTTCCCTTGTTCTTTTCACAAGAGACGCAGGAGACCTCTACTGCTGCGGCAAGACATACTGCAATCAAAGTTTTTGTATTCATTTTAATTAAAGGTAAATTATAATAACTCCTATTCAAAGTTTATACTGTGGAAGAACAGTTTCTGCTCTCCATCTATAGTTTCACCTTTGAATACTCCTATGGCGAGGACTATATTCTTGCCTGAAAAAGAGGACAAGTCATATGTGAAGGCAGCATAGTCTTTCACGTTTCCTGCATCACCCTTGTTGTTGATGAATTTCCAACATCCTTCTCCTGCGCTTTCTGCTTTTTCTGCCCTGTGTTCAACAGGTGAAAGGTGAGTTGCAGTTCCGTTTTCTTCGATTGCCGTAACTTTGAAATAAGTATACTTTCCGGAATCTCCGTTCCTTGTAGTGAAAGTCATGCGGTCATGATTACCGTCAATATTGAATTTGCCGTAGAAGTATGACTCAGGCAGTTTGAGGTTGGCTGGGGCATCGCCTCTTACTTTTATTACGAAACCTTCTCCTGCTGTAGGCTCAACATCCTTGTTGACAAACATGAAGGCCCACTGAGCGGCGATATGGTTGGTTCCGTTCCAAGGATTGTATCCTTTCCCGCCTCTTCCGTCAACAGAGATTGAAGGTACTCCTGAGAATGAAGTAAGCTCATTTGTCATAGTGGATTTAACCATTTCATTTGTCATGTGCCATCCTTCAAGTCCGGTTACTGCTGTACCTTTGAGGTACTCGTCAGCTTTGTTCGCTTCAGGGCCGAAAGATATTTTACGCATTACGAACTGGTTCCAGTAATCTCCTGTTTCTGCGCGGAAATGTCCTATAGCTATGATTACCGTTTTTCCGACATATTTGGACAGGTCCACTACGATATCAGTGTTGTCAGAAGAGTTTATTTCACGAACTCCGCCTACAAGTTCGCTGGTAGGATTAAGCATATCTGTTATGTCAATTATCCTTACTCCCCACATCACATGCTTAGTCTCTGCATTGTGAGTCCTGCAGTAGAGCGTCATGATTTTATTTTCTTCTGTAATGGTTTTGCTGCCGTAAGTGAAAGTATCGAAGTTTTCAAGGTCAGCCGGGTTGTTCTGCTCGGATCCGCTGTTGTTGATTTGTAGCGTACATCCTTCATTCTGGTTTTCCCACGCTCCAACGAATTTCCAGGTAGACATGTATACGGTGCTCCAGTCTACGACTCCTCCTCCGTTACCTTTACCTCCACGGTACTCGTTGTAATACCATTTGTCAGCATACTGGAGATCCTGTGCAGTCAAGCCTGGAAGAAGCTCATTCCCGCCCATATATACAGCAGGAATCTCAGCATTTACAAGTTCGTCACCTATAAATTCATAAGGCATTACCTTTACATCTATAGATTTAACGCCTTCCGCTGTGAATCTTACTATGTATTCATCTGCAATTAGGTTCTCAATGAGGAATTTTCCCTCTGAGTCAGTAATGCCTGTTTTTCCTCCTGCAGATACTGAAACTCCTTCGAAAGGCTTGCCTCCGTTCCTGGCGTCTAGAACAGTTCCGGAAATGGAAGCATTGGATATCTGGAGAATAGGGTTAAGAATAACTTCTCCGTCTTTGAAAGATGAGGCTTGGACAGTCATGCCGACAGTTACGTAGCCCTTTTTGGCGAAAGAGACGAGTTGGCTCTTTACTGGAGCGTTGTTGAAAACGAATTCTCCATCAGCATCAGTTTGTACTGTCGCATCAAGTCCTTTAATGCTTACAGTTACAGCCTCGATTGTGTTGTTTTGATTGTCTTTTACGACACCTTTGATGTTACCATAGGTGATTTCCGTATCACCGCTCTTATCTTTTTCGCAAGACTGGAAAAAGATAGAAGTGCTGATAACCGATGTCATGAACAGTGCTCTGAAAATCGATTTAATCTTCATGGTGTTTTGCTAGTGTTAAAATTATTTATTAGCAAAGTAAATTGTCCGGGGTTAAAAAAAGTGTTAAAAAAAGGTTAAAAAGGAGAAAAACGGCATTTTAACCCTGAATTTTTATGGAAAAATATTAAAACAGAAGATATTTACGGATCGTTTTTAACTCAACAAGTATTTGAATAAATTTCTATCTTTGCCGAGAAATTCAGGAAAACCATGAAATTTATATGCACAATCATTCTGTTTGTTTGTACTTCGTTTCTTTATATCTCCGGTGCTCAGGGATTGAGATTTGTAAGTTCAAACTATCCTATAGACCAGAGGACTTCGTATGATGTGTTCAAATATTCGTCTCCTGAATTTGCCGGTCATTTCGATGTTAATTTTGATCTTTCCCTCTTGCCTGAAGTCGAGATAGGATATATTCTCAGAATACAGGATGAGGAACACCCCGGGGCTATATATAATCTGTTCTATGACTATCAGGGGACTGATGCTGTCTTCAGGTTTAATGAAGAAGGTCGGAGCAGCCTTATAATAATGACTCTTCCTGGAGATTTCATCAGGGAAAAAAACTGGCATAAGGTAAGGTTGAGGTTTGACATGCAGAAAGACTCACTGTTTTTCTCCATTGACGATTATTCTTCATCGGCTGTCCTTAGTGATTTTCCTGAACGGTGTTCTCCGGAGATTAGTTTTGGAAAAAGCGGATATTTTATTGACGTGCCGTCGTTTGCAATAAAAAACCTGTCTGTCGGAAATAAAAAGTTATATAAATTTCCACTTTCTGAGGTAGATGGAACAGTGGTTCATGATACAAAAGGAAGGGTGAGGGGAGAGGTTGAAAATCCTCTATGGATGATGAATGACATGTACAAATGGAAACAGGCAGTCACTATGACAGATAAGGAAGTTGCCTGTGCCGGTTATGACTATGTAAAAAAGAACATATATTGGTTCGACAGGGATTCATTTCATACCTATAGTATGAAAGATGGGGAATTGACAGATGCAGCGTTTACCAACAAGTGCCCGGTAAGGCTGACTCTCGGTACTAATTTCATTGATGCGGAAAAGTCTTCCATATATGCGTATGAAGTATTTTACGATGATAGATTTAAGGATACAGTTACAGTTGCATCTCTGGATCTTGAAACAAATACCTGGACTCCTCTTTGCCGTGACCAGCTCTACATGCAGATGCATCATCATGGCTCTTTTTTTGACAGGAACAGATCCAGATATACCATTTTCGGAGGGTTTGGAAACATGCATTACAATGGAAAGTTCTTTTCCTTTGACCTTCAGACCGATACATGGTACGAATTTCCTGAAATGACAGGAGACAAAATCTATCCGAGGTATTTTACTTCTCTTGGGTATGACAGCAGCAAGAGTATCCTTTATGTTTTCGGAGGTATGGGAAACGAGTCCGGTGAACATATTGTCGGAAGAAGATACCTATATGATTTCTACGCTGTCAATTTAGTGGAAAAGACAGTAAAGTGTCTGTGGACTACTGATTTGGGAGCTGTTAATATTGTTCCGGTACGGAATATTATACTTGAAGGCAGCGACTATTTTTACACATTGTGTTATCCTGAAAGCCATACATACTCCAAGTTACAGTTATATAGGTTTTCCATAAGTGATGGAACATTTGAAAAAATAGCGGATACTATTCCTATATATTCTGACAAAATCATGACGAATGCGAATCTGTATTATGACCGTAGTCTTGAAAAGTTGATAGCAACAGTACAGGAGTCTGATGATGATGTCAAATCTACCCTTAAGGTATACACTTTATCACTGCCTACACAAGAGTCTTTAGCGGAGTTTGATTCCTTTTCCAGGAGACAGGGCAATAGCCCTTATGCATTTCTTTTTATCGTTTTTAGTCTTTTGGCCGGTATTTCCGCCACGATAGTTTTCAAATTGTATCATGGTGCAAGGAAAAAGAAAGAAACAAACAATGATGAAAAGGAAATTTTAAATGTCCCGGTACTGAAAACCGGAGACGGATCTTGCTCAAATATTCCAGGCAGCATTAATCTTTTCGGTCTGTTCAAAGCTATTGACAGGGGAGGAAATGATGTTTCCGAACTTTTTACCGAGAAACAGCGCCAAATGCTGTGTGTCCTTTTGGAAAATGTCATGAAAGGCGGAATATCATCTACTAACCTCAGTTTGCTTTTGTGGCCTGGTCGTCCGGCAGACAAGATGAAAAGCACAAGGAATGCTACCATCAGTTATCTTCGGAAGTCTCTTGCTTTATTTGATGACATTGAACTGGTATATCGCAACGGAGTATATAATCTTGAGAGCGGGGAAAATTTCCATTGTGATTACTTGAGGGTTGAAGATATTCTTTCATCCGGGAAGCTTGATGACGATGATATGACGGAACTTGTTTCTATCCTTTCAAAAGGAAAGTTCCTGCTATTTGAGAATGACCCTCTTTTTGATGACTTCAAACAAAGTGTGGAATCGAGAGTCGAGCCTCTGATGGAGACAGAGATAGGGCATAGATATGATATAAGAGACTATAAGACAGTCTTAGATATAGCGGACATTATTTTCAGTATAGATCCTCTTAATGGAACTGCCTTGAGATACATGGTAAGGGTATTGTGCAAGCAGAAGCGTATTGAAGATGCCCTTCTGAGATATCAGACTTTTGCAGTCGAGTACCGTCAGGTATATGACGAGGACTATCCTTATCAGTTTGATGAGCTGTAGAACCGGAGTTTGATTTACGGAAGAAGCCGGGCAGTGGATATTCTTAAACTGTCAGACAATAGAGAGCCTGGAAAAAGCAGTTTTCAGAGTTTGAAGATTGCCGGATGTATATAGCGATATGTCCGGTAATTCTGTTTTCTGTATTTCCGTTTCCGGGATGCCTTCCTCTTTCATTACTTCCACAAGGTGTCTTGCTACGGCAGGGGCTGGATCTATTATTTTTATACCAGGACCTGCGATTTTGGAAATCGTTTCCGAAAGGAATGGGTAGTGGGTGCATCCGAGAACGATAGTATCTGCACCGGACTTCAGAAGGGGCATGATGCTGTTTCTTACAGTTGCTTCAGCTTCCGGTCCGCACGTAAGGCCTTTTTCAACGAGTTCGACGAATCTTTCTCCGACATGCTCCACTACTGTCACACCTTTTGCGAAAGTCTCGCGGGTGGTTTTGTATTTGTTTCCGCTGAGAGTGCCGGCTGTGGCCAAAACTCCTATTATCCCTGTTTCAGTATGTTCGGATGCCGGTTTTACAGCAGGCTCCATTCCTATGAATTTTATGTGGTCTCTCCTGCCGGAAGTCAGTCTGAGTACCTTTTGTCTGGCTTCTTCGTTGTTGGGGTCAGAGTACTCGCTGCGAAGGGTGGCAATGGCAGCAGCTGTGGCTGTGTTGCAGGCTACTACTATTATGTCAGCACCTTTTTCAAGAAGAAAGTCAGTTATGATTCGCGCTCTGTCTTCTACATATTCGCGGGATTTCCCACCGTACGGGCAGTGTGCGCTGTCAGCATAATAGGCATACCTCTGCCTTGGGAGAAGTTTGTATATCTCCCTGAATACTGACAGCCCGCCTATTCCTGAATCAAAAATCCCTATCATTCCGCCTTATTCTTAACAAGTAGCAAATTTAGCAATTTTATTTTATGCGTGTTTAAGATTTTATTTCTGCCAATTTGTCAGTCTTGTCCGGATGGCATTCATTTTGCCCTTATCCTTTCCGGCTTCATGATAGCAGTGAACTGGCAGATTTGTCAGAACCAGCATCGGTGGAGCAGGATGAAAGAAAGATTTTAAAAATTATAACATTATGATTAGACCATTGGCAGACAGAGTTCTGGTTGAGCCAAAAGAGGCTGAGACCAAGACAGCAGCAGGACTTTATATTCCTGACACAGCAAAAGAAAAACCACAGCAGGGAACAGTAATAGCAGTAGGTCCCGGTAAGAAGGATGAACCTATGGAACTTAAGGAAGGCGATGTTATCCTTTATGGAAAATATGCCGGAACAGAAGTTCACATGGACGGCAAGAACTATCTTATCATGAAGCAGTCTGATGTTTACGCAATTCTTTAATTTATAGGAGAAAAAATCATGGCAAAAGATATAAAATTCAATGTTGAGGCACGCGCCCAGATGAAAGAGGGGGCAGATGCTCTTGCAAATGCAGTTAAGGTAACACTCGGACCTAAAGGCCGTAATGTAGTTATCGACAGAAAATTCGGTGCTCCTCATGTTACAAAGGACGGAGTTACCGTAGCCAAGGAAGTAGAGCTCGAGGACAGATTTGCAAATATGGGAGCCCAGATGGTTAAGGAAGTCGCTTCCAAGACCAATGAGCAGGCCGGTGACGGTACTACTACAGCGACAGTTCTTGCACAGGCTATCATCAATGTAGGTCTGAAGAACGTAACTGCAGGTGCAAATCCTATGGATTTGAAGCGCGGTATCGACAAGGCTGTTGCAGCTGTAGTCGAGGAACTCAGAAACCACAGCCAGTCAGTCGGTGACGATTACTCTAAGATAGAGCAGGTTGGTACCATTTCTGCCAACAATGACAATTATATCGGAAAACTCATTGCTGACGCAATGTCAAAAGTGAAGAAAGACGGTGTGATTACAGTTGAAGAGGCCAAAGGTACTGAAACTGAGGTTAAGGTAGTTGAAGGTATGCAGTTTGACAGAGGATATATCTCTCCTTACTTCATGACAAACGGTGACAAGATGGAGGCTGTCCTTGATGATCCTCAGATTCTTATCACAGACAAGAAGATTTCTTCAATGAAAGACCTTCTTCCTATCCTCGAGCCTATTGCACGTGAAGGAAAATCACTCTTAATTATAGCAGAAGATGTTGATGGAGAGGCTCTTACAACACTGGTAGTAAACAAACTCCGTGGTACATTGAAGATTGCTGCAGTTAAGGCTCCTGGTTTCGGAGACCGCCGCAAGGAAATGCTTCAGGATATTGCCATTCTGACAGGTGCGGTAGTAGTTTCAGAAGAGAGAGGATTTACTCTTGAAAATGTAGCTCCGGATATGCTCGGACATGCAGAAAAGGTAGTTATTACAAAAGAAAATACTACAGTTGTAAACGGTGCTGGCGACAAGGATGCTATTACTGAGCGTGCGCAGCTTATCAGAAAGCAGATTGAGTCTACTACATCTGATTATGATAGGGAAAAACTTCAGGAGCGTCTCGGCAAGCTCGCAGGCGGAGTGGCTGTCCTTTATGTAGGTGCTGCTACTGAAGTGGAGATGAAAGAGAAGAAAGACAGAGTTGAGGATGCATTGAATGCGACCCGCGCTGCGGTAGAGGAAGGTTTCGTTCCTGGTGGTGGAGTAGCTTATATCCGTGCTGCTGAGGTGCTTAAAGGTCTTAAAGGCGAGAATGATGATGAGAATACAGGTATTCATATCGTAGAGCGTGCTCTTGAGGAGCCTCTTCGTCAGATTGCTGCTAATGCCGGTGTTGAGGGAAGCGTGATTATCCAGAAAATCCGTGAAGGTAAGGATGACTTCGGTTACAATGCACGTACTGACGAATATGTCAACATGTATGAGGCCGGTGTAATCGACCCTACAAAGGTATCACGTGTAGCTCTTGAGAATGCGGCTTCTGTGGCTGGAATGTTCCTTACTACTGAGTGTGCTATCGTAGATCTTCCTGAGAAAGATCCGGTACCTGCAATGCCAGCAGGCGGTATGGGCGGAATGATGTAGTCTATTGATACATTATATACTGCAAGAAAAGCGGCTGACTTCAATTTTTTGAAGCCAGCCGCTTTTCTTGCAGTATGCCGTTAAGATGTGGATTAGTATTAGTATTAGTATTAGTTATTTTCTCTTGAGTGTTATTACGGTTATATTGTCCTTGCCGGATATTTTTACCGCTTCTGATCCCCCGGCTTTCAGAATTTGGATGGATTTTATCTGGTCAGCAGGTATTGATGAAAAAATATTTCTTGAAACTTCCTTGCCATCAACTGTATAGATTATGTTCTCAGGCTCATCGAATTCATTCTTTTTGATATTCAGTTCCATTACCTTGACATCATCCTTTCCGGTGATTTTCCTTGCTGTCGGACTTCCGGCTTTGTGGATTTGCATCAGTTTGATTTTTTCTGCAGGAAGATTACCCATTGCTGCAGAGAATTTTGCGCGGTCTGTCATTTCTCCGTTAAGTATATAGACCACATTGTCTTTCGGAAAATGTTTGGAAAGAATACCGGCGGACTCACCTGTAGCGCCAATTTCGGAATCTGAACTTGTCTTGATAAGATGGATTTTAGTGACACTGCCGTCATTATGGTTTGTCGCGACCATAATATCGTAGGCTGAAACGGTTTTCCCTATAAGCTGGGTGCCGTTGAAGTTTTTGACTTTGTTGCCGTCAATTACATACTTTACCAATGTGTCGGCAGGTGCCGTAATGTTTTCTGCCGAAAAAGTTGCTGCGCAAATGGCAGCGATTAGAAAAGTTCCCATTCTTGTTTTTCGTTTAATGCATCGCAAGCAGAGATAAGGTACCTTTATCTTCGGCATCGCGTGTTAATATATAATTATAAGTACTTCCGTCTTTCATTTTTGCAGTTAGCAGGGCCGCAGCTCCTGTCGGGACTGCAGTTATTGATTCTACGTCACCTATATTAAGTCCCATAAGCATATTTATGCCTTCGACGATGTCTATAGTCCCGATCTGTTCCTGCGTTTCCGGAGTATTTCCCGAAAACATTACGGCAAGAGCTATAGATGCAGCCGCCGCAAGTCCTGCTGTCAGTGTCAGCAGTCTGTTGCGCAGTTTTCTTTTTTCTTCATGTGCGACTATTTTGTCAAATTCTTCTGCTGCCTGGTCTGAAAGATATGTATCTATCAGTTCCTGTATCGGCTTTTCCTTATTTATATAGTATCTCATAATAGTATCCTTGTAAAAGTGTCGCTTTTGGGATCTTATGACAGTTCCAATATTTTCATTAAGGCGGTAATCTTGGCTTTTGCTTTTGACAGCCCGGTTTTAATTCCTGACTTTGTCTTTCCGGTAACCTCTGCTATGTCATCTAAGGACATATTTTTATCCACTTTCATAAGCATGTACTCTCGCTCTGTTCTTGTAAGCGAGTTATACAGTACCTGTTTGATGGTTTTTATATCTGCTTCTTCAATTCTGTATCCGGCTGATTCGCTTGAAATGATATTTTCTTGTGCGAGGCCCGTCTTTTTCTTTGCCTGCGCCTTACGATAACGTCCTATGCAAATGTTTTTCGTGATTTTGACGAGTAAGGCTTCTGTGTTTTTTACAGGATATCCCTTTTCGCAAAGCTCCCAAAAGGCAATCAGGGCTTCCTGCACAATGTCTTCTGCGTCTAACGCCGAGTCGGACGCTTTTGAGAATCGTACAGCCAGAGTATATAATTTCTGTCTTAGTGACGTATATGTTTTTTCAAATTCAGTTTGTGTCATTTTTTGTCGCTTCTATATATAAGTAGCGGAAACTTGAAGAAAGTTACTGAAAATTTACAGATTTAGTCGCTACTGAGTCATTTTATGTTCCAATGTCCTTTTACCGATTTGATAAGTTTGCAGATTCGCTAATATTTAACTGTCTCAAAATATCTCCAAAAAAGGGCAAAAAAACTCTTATAATGCAACTTCTTCTGTT
>CALADR010000160.1 GCA_937890845.1 uncultured Bacteroidales bacterium
CATTATGACAACCTTGCCGCTATCTTCGACAATATCAGAAGGATCAATACTATACTGATAGACTTCAGCCGTGACATATGGACATATATTTCTATGGAGTATTTCAGGCAGAAAGTAAACAAAAACGAAGTAGGATCATCGGCAATGCCTCATAAGGTAAACCCTATCGACTTTGAAAATGCTGAAGGAAACCTCGGAATAGCTGATGCGGTATTCACGCATCTGGCCATGAAACTTCCTATTTCGAGACTACAGAGAGACCTGACAGACTCTACTGTATTGAGAAACGTAGGCGTACCTTTGGCACATACTATGATAGCCCTCAACTCTCTTAAGAAAGGTCTGGGCAAACTTATACTTAATGAAGCCGCTATCGAAGCTGATCTCGAAAAGAATTGGGCTGTAGTAGCAGAGGCCATACAGACCATACTCAGAAGGGAGAGCTACCCTAATCCATACGAGACACTAAAGGCACTGACACGTACCGGAGCCGGAATCAACCACGAAACTATCGCTGAATTCATCGAAACTCTTGAGGTAAGCGAAAGTGTAAAGGAAGAACTCCGCACCATCACTCCGATGACTTATACCGGATTCTAGAAGAATAATCAAAAAAGAGGAGGCCGATCAAAATGGATCGGCCTCTCTCTGTTTTATAACTTACAAGAACTTAAAATGCTGCAATCAGTTCTTCATTTGAATAGGCGTCAGCACCATAACAAGTCTTGAGATATGCTATACCGTTGTTGTAATCCTCTTCAGTGAACGAGTCTGTAGCTTCCTTAGCCACAACAACATCATATCCAAGACAGAAGGCATCTGCTGATGTATGACGTACACACATATGAGTATGGAGTCCTGTCATAACTACAGTCTGTACTCCCAATTCCTTAAGTAGTATATCAAGATCTGTCTGGAAAAAGCCGCTGTAGCGTCTCTTTGGAACGACATAATCCTTTTCACACTGATTCAGTTCAGGAATCACCTCAGCACCTTCTGTGCCTATAATTGCGTGATCTCCCCAAATTTTAAGTTCCCTGTCAATTCCTGCCCTATGAGCGTCATTGCAGAAAATGACAGGAACTCCGGCAGCCCTCGCTGCATCAAGCAGTCTTGCTGTAGCAGGAACTATCGCTCTGGCTCTTTCGCAAGTCAATGCTCCTGTTACAAAATCATTCAACATGTCAACAACAAGAATTGCCGGTCTGTTAAGTTTCATCATAATAATTCCTTTTTAATTGTTGGAAAATAATCATCCGCAATAATAGTATCTGCGAACCAGCTCAGCCTCCAACCCCGGATCTTCCTTCATCCTGCGTCTCAAGTCAGAATCCTTATAAGACTTGAGCATGGTAATAATGCCGTCTATCATTGCAGGGTCAAAGATACCTCCTTTTTCATAAATTCCACGCTGCTGCTCCAACTTTTCTGCAGATGCAGCACAGGAATCAGGAAGCTGTGCCAGTGAAGCAAGTTTTTCTGCATTCTCTGCCATATGGATATTTACATCTACATATGTCCTATCGGCAATTTTCTCTCCGTTCTCAAG
>CALADR010000161.1 GCA_937890845.1 uncultured Bacteroidales bacterium
TGAACTTTATGTAGTGGATCCTGAGACTCAGGAGCTCAAGTATTTCCACAATGATACAACAGACTACAAGCCTAACGATTTCGTAAAGTTCAGTGTGGATGTTGTGCGCGGAAACGGACAGACAGGAAATGTCACCGTGACAGTAGATGAATCGGTAAACGGTATAGAGAAAAAATATGAGATACCGTTCGATGCTACTACAAAGGCTGCCCCTGCAATTTCCCTTGACGGATTTACCCCTGAAAAATCATTCAGTTTCGTAGAGGGTTTGGAATATCCGGGTACTCAGGTAAATATATCTGCAGAAGGTAAAATCAAGGCTTTTGAGCTTTCTTCTCCGCTTTTTGCAGCAAGAGGGATAACTTCATCTCCTGAGGAGACTATTGACCTGGCTTCGCCGTCACTTGATCCTGCAAAGGCAGAAGCAGTAAGATCCCTTGGATTCAATTTTGGACGTTCAGTCGCAGGACATCGTATGTCTGCTATAAGTTTTGAGTCAATAGGATACAGGAATCAATATAATCCGTCATCCGAATTTTCCGGCACATTTACATTGAAAGTGACAGACGGACTTGGAAAGACTGCTACAGAAACTTTCTCTATTTCACAGAAACCTGTCAGCATAACTTTCAACCCTCAGCAGCATAGCGCATTCGCAAAAAGGATTATAGGCCTTTCTGCAAATGTTTCAGACGGAGACCCTGCAAAGGCTGTCCTTCAGTATAGTTTGGATGGAATTAACTGGAAATCAGTGAACCAGCTTTCATCATCACCTGAGAAGGAAGTTAAATATAGTGATATAACAGGCCTTAATCCGGATACACGTTATAAATTGCGTGTCATTTACAACGGCAATGAAAATGTTGTTTCCAATATAGCAGAACTTACTACAGAGGCTGCTGCCCAGGTAGGAAATGCAGGATTCGAAGACTGGCTTACGGAACAGTATTCCTATAAGATTACTTGGGGTGGAACTTTCAAATACGACTGGTACCGTCCATGGAAGGCCGGTGAACAGGATATGTGGTGGGCTGTAACAAGCAGGGCTTCCATGCCGTCCAGTGGTGTTGGCGGCGTATCAAACCTGCACGTAAAGACATGTCATACTGCATCTCCTTCTATCGACTCCCATTCAGGAAAATACTCAGCCCATATTTATACTGTAAATATTGGAACTTTCAATACTGATGCCGCTGACAGCGGAACACCGTATCCAGGTGAAATATTCCTTGGTACTGCAAACGATTCAGGAAAGCATTCTTCTGACGGACATTCATTTATAAGTAGGCCTGACAAGATATCATTCTGGTATAAATTCAAACCGTCTGCAGGAACATCCGAGACTTTTTATGCTCTGGTAGAGCTTAAGGCAGCAGATGGTACGTCTCTGTTCAGAAAAGAAATTACTGACGGTCCTGCTGCTGAAGCATGGACATTGTATGAGATTCCGGTTGAATACAGCGATCTTACCAAAAAAGTAGCGAACGCTGTAATTATGTTCAAGTCATCGTCAGCATCAAAAGTTGATACAGATGCTAACTCACAGCTGGAAATCAATGGAGTAGTGGACTTTACCGCACATTTCGGAAGTTCATTGAGAATTGACGACGTTGAATTTATTTATGAATAAGAATCTGATTTAAACTAAGTTTAAAATTAATATAACACAATGAAAAAAATTGTCATTACAATATTGGCAGCGGCTGCAGTACTTATAGGCTGCAAGAAAGAGAAAATTGAAGGCGGCCAGACAGGAACTCTGGAACTCTCCATTTCAAAAGACAATGCCGGATATAACGACAAGGTGACCGGTCCGTCATCTAAAGCAACAGCTTCATCTGTAGATATCAATTCTTTCAATGTTACTGTAGAAAGTGTCGGAGGAGGATCGTACAACAAAACATGGGTTTATTCGGAAATGCCTGAAATGATCGACCTTCCTTCAGGAACTTATAAGGTTACAGCTGCATCTCCGGAGGATCA
>CALADR010000162.1 GCA_937890845.1 uncultured Bacteroidales bacterium
AACAAGCTTGAACGGTTCTGAGCTTCCTTCCATCTCATAAGTCACATAATCATAAGCTTGAGTTCCGAAAACAGCAGCCACAGCATTTTCAACATCCTTGCTGCAGACTTTCTCCCCAGGCTCAATTTCTATTTTATCCATCAGAATAGCCTTTTCCCGTCCGGTAACCCCTCTGATTTCAATATCAGACACATATACAGAATCTATATTTATATTGACAGCCTGCTTCCTTTTCCTGACTACAGAGTCCTCCCCTACCTTCTCCTTGATCTGCAGGAGTATATCTTCATTGTCACATGCTGCCTGATATCCGCTCTCGATTATCTTGTCGATACTTTCTGTATCAAAACTCATCATGGTATAGCCATCCAAGTCTGGCTTGATATTGACATCTGGGATTTTCACATTGGCCTCGTATACAGAACGTCCGAGCATATCTATACCGGCATTTACAATATCACCGAGATTGTTTATTTTATCATATCCCCGGCTTCCGCTGGACACATCAACTCCGATTATTATATCAGCACCCATTGTCCTGGCAAGTTCCGTAGGATAGTTATCCCTCATTCCACCATCCACCAATACCATACTGTCTGTCTTTACAGGAGCAAATATTCCCGGAATAGACATTGTGGAACGCAGCGCCTGCGTGATTTTCCCATCCCTCCAAACCTTTGCCTTTCCTGAAACAAGTTCCGTTGCAACGCAAGCAAAAGGAATAGGCAAATTATTGAAATCTAGAGAGTCCTGATACCCGACAGACAGGGAACTGAATATATTCTGCACATTCTGCCCGAAAATATATCCGGATGGAAGACTACCCAAAAGATTGTCCCTCAGCAGAGTTCCAGGACCTTCCGCATCCGCACCTATTTCAAGTTTGCCATCATGCCTCTGCACATCATTTCTGTCAAATGCCTCGGGGAGAGTTTTCACAATTTTCTTTTTGCGTTCATGACCAGCATCCTTTCCATAATAAAAGGGAAAGGAAATCATATATTTCTCTTTGTATTTTTTCTCAGAATATGAGACATACTCAGGAGGAACCCTGTCACTCAGAGCCAGACTCCAATCTATCTTTCTGACTATTGAATCAAGCTGGCTTACCGGATATCCAAGTGCATAAATACCCCCGACAAGACCACCCATACTGGTACCCAAGACCATATCAACAGGCATATTTATGGAATCCAGGTATTCCAGCACACCTATATGCGCCGCACCTTTTGCCCCACCGCCGCTCAGCACCAGTCCTACAGTAGGACGATAACGCCTTATACTGTCCATAATATGCCTTGTCTCATTGATAAGAACGGCATCCTTAGGTGTTACGATATGTATATCCTGAGCTGCGGCCACAGTTACAGCAGACAAGAATACGACAAAAGTCATTAAGAACTTATCAAATCTCATTTTCAAACAGCTTCTTGATTTAGACAGACCCGATTCGATATTTGAATGCTACCGCCCGTTTGCTCCAGACTCGTGCTGACCGGCAAGCATACCGCACGCAGCCAAAATGTCTTCTCCACGCGACGCCCTTATAGTAGTAGTTATGCCCGCATTACTCAGACGGTCCCTGAACAGCTCCATAACTCCCTGAGCGGAAGGCGAATAAGGAAAATCAGGTATCTTATGGAATCGGATAAGGTTCACTCGGCACTCAAGTCCTGAAAGCATTCTGGACAAAGCATCTGCATGACGCTTTGTATCATTGAATCCGGCAAACATGGTATATTCAAAACTAACCCTGCGTTGTCCCGTAAAATCATACAGTTTAATCAAATCCAGAACATCCTCCAGAGGATATGCACGCTCGACAGGCATCATAGACATTCTTTCCTCCGGGAAAGGATTGTGCAGACTGACTGCCAGATGACACCGGCTCTCGTCCAAAAACTTTTTCAAGAAAGGAAGCACTCCGATAGTTGAAAGTGTAATCCTTTTCGGACTCCACCCGAATCCCCAGTCAGAAGTAAGGATTTTAATAGTCTTCAGGACATTTTCATAGTTATCCAGCGGCTCTCCCATTCCCATAAATACGGCATTAGTCAATTCATCCGACTCGTCAATAGCCAAAAACTGTGATATTATATCAGCAACAAGCAGATGTCCGTGAAAGCCCTGGCGTCCCGTCATACAGAAGTGACAGCCCATACGGCATCCCGACTGGGAAGACACACACAATGTAGCTCTCTCTCCATCCGGAATAACGACAGCTTCGACAGCGCTTTCCTCATCCATAAGCCTGCCTCCGCGATACCCCCGGACAGGAAACAGATATTTCTTTGTTCCGTCAATAGACTTCTGTACTGAACAATATTCCGTCCTTCCGACTTCATATTTTTCATTCAATGCAGCACGTCCGGACTTGGAAATGTCTGTCATTTCATCAATACTTACCACTTTTTTCTGATAGAGCCAACGCGCTATCTGCCCGGCTGCAAATCTTGGCAGCCCGACTTCCTGTGCCACGATTTTAAGATCATCGGGCGTCATTCCTAAGAGTCGCTGTTTCATATCTTGCAAACTTAAACAAAAATCCGCGTAAAGAAAAATGTCCGGGAAAGATAATTCATAGAAAATTGACCATAATTCACAGTCTTGAACATTTTTTACCGCAAATTCTGCGATAAAAAAACTGTTTAAATTTTATTAGATATTTTTGATTCTACCTGTACAAATAGTAAATTTGTAGAATTAGTCATCATACAAATAAAATGAACAGTCAGGAATATATTGAAGTATCCATCAGAATAAATCCGTTTACAGACGAAAACGCCGAAATACTTATGGCGGAACTGGAAGACCTTCCATTCGAATCTTTCGCAGCAGAAGATCCCGATCTGAAATGCTACATACAAAAAGACCTCTATTCTCCACAGATGCTAAAAGTAGTACTAAGCGGACTGGACGGATATGCCTTTGAAACAAGCGGATTCAAAAGCACGCTGATACCTCCTGTCAACTGGAATGCGCAGTGGGAGAGTCAGTTCGACCCTATAGTCATAGACGGCAAATGTACCATAAAGGCTCCGTTTCACAAGAACCTGCCCAAATCAAGATTCAATATAACCATAGAACCGCACATGGCTTTCGGGACAGGACATCACCAGACAACATATATGATGTGCCGGGCACTGCTGCAAAACGAAACATCCGTAAAAGGAAAAACTGTCCTTGACATGGGCTGCGGTACAGCCGTGCTTGCCATTCTGGCAGCAAAATTAGGGGCTGAAAAAGTATATGGAATAGATATTGACGCTGTAGCTGCATCATCTGCATTTGACAATGCCCACAGAAACAGAGTGGGAAAGAAAGTAGAAACATATTGCGGAGACGCCTCCCTGCTCCAGATGGGTAAATATCATATCATTCTGGCCAATATCAACAGAAATATCCTTATTCAGGACATGGCTGCATATTCAAGATCACTGAAAGCTGGAGGACTTTTGTTTGTAAGCGGATTTTACACAGCAGACAAGGATGCCGTAATAGCAAGCGCAACAGATAACGGGCTAACTATCGCATCAGAAGACTGTATGGAAGACTGGTGCTGCCTGAAATTCGAAAAACCACAAAGCAAAAAGTGATAGTTTAAGCAAAAAAATTTGCAGATTCAAAATTTATTCATACCTTTGCAAACCTTCAAAAATATTGATGCGGGCGTGTTGTAATTGGTAGCCAAGCCAGACTTAGGATCTGGTGCCGAGAGGCGTATGGGTTCGAGTCCCTTCGCCCGCACAAAAGGACAGTTTCATATGGGACTGTCCTTT
>CALADR010000163.1 GCA_937890845.1 uncultured Bacteroidales bacterium
GAAAGCATAGTTTTCCATAGGAATGAGCATCTGCTGTCTGGAAAAGTCTATTCTCTGCAGCTGCAGTGTCGTATCCTTGTATTTTTTTGTATTGGTTTCCTCATAGTTGGCACCGTCGTACATTGTAAATGTCAGATACGTCTTGTTTTTGGACATCTCCATCATGGCGGAATCAGCAAGTGTAAGGCTTACATTGCCTTTGTTCGAAGAATGGTTGTAGACCATCACATCGTACATCATCTGCGTTTCCTCGTTTCTGTCATCTACCCTGAGTATGTATCCATCAATGCCATCGTAAAATGTGCCAGTCGGGATTTTTATTTCCTCCTTGGTCCTACCTATGTCACTCCTCAAAGTGAATATCTTGTTAAAGGCGACCGGGACAAGGTCATTGGCAATGAAAAAGGCTCCGATACTGATGAAAACTGCAGTTACCAGCATCGGTGCCAATACTCTTTTAAGTGATATTCCAGCTGCCTTTATAGCGAGGAGCTCGTTGTTTTCCCCGAAAGTACCGAGGGTCATCATTGAAGCGAGCAGAGTCGCCAAAGGAAGTGAGAGGGGGAGCAGTGTGGCGCATCCCCATCCCAAAAACTCCAGAATAATCTTAAGACTCAGACCTTTTCCCACCAGCTCGTCAATATACAGCCAGAGGAATTGCATCATGAGGATGAATACGACTACCAGAAGGATCGCTACGAACGGTCCTACGAATGAGCTGAGTATGAATCTGTCGAGTCTTTTCATTATTACTTGGAGGCAAGGGTCACAAGGGTTTCCAATGCCTCATTGAGGCCTGCTGCATTCTTTCCGCCAGCAGTGGCAAGTCCTGGCTGTCCGCCTCCGCCTCCCTGTATTGATTTTGCCGCTTCTCTGATATCCTTTGAAGCATTGTGGCCTGCATCAACCAGATCCTGGGAATACATAAGCAGAAGTTGCGGCTTGCCTTCATATTCGATAGCACCTATTACTGCCATGTTCTCCACTTCTTTCTGAAGCTTGAATGCTGCATTCTTGAGTAGTACTGGGTCAGTACCTCCTGTAACCGTGACTATATTCACATTGCCTACTTTTCTGCTCTTTTCAAGCAGAGCCTTTTTGAATGTCTCAGCCTTTTCTTTGAGGACATCAGCCATTTTTTTCTTGAAGTCGGCGTTTTCCTCTATCATCTTTCTGATAGCTTCTGCGAGGTCCGGTACATTGTTGAACATCGCTTTGGCTATTCTGAGAGTGTTTTCCATTCCGTCCACTACAGCTTCTGCCGCTTCTCCTGTAGTGGCTTCTATCCTGCGTACCCCGGCAGCGATTGCAGATTCTGTAACTATCTTGAAGAATCCTATCTGTCCGGTGGCTGCAGCATGTGTTCCTCCGCAAAGCTCAACAGAATCACCGAATTTCACTATGCGGACCTTGTCTCCGTACTTTTCACCGAAGAGAGCCATCGCACCCATTTCCTGGGCCTGTTCCATTGTCGCGCTGCGGTTTTCCTCAAGAGGACTGTTTGACCTTATCAGGGCATTTACCCTTTTCTCGACCAAATCTATCTGTTCGTCTGTAAGCTTTTCAAAATGCGAGAAGTCAAATCTGAAGTACCCGTCAGTCACAAAAGAGCCCTTTTGCTCTACGTGTGCTCCGAGAATTTCCCTCAATGCTTTGTGCAGCAAGTGTGTAGCTGTATGGTTGTTGGCTATTTTAGTTCTTCTTTCCGCATCTACGTGCAGGGTGAAACTTTCGCTGCAGTCGGAAGGAATCCTTTCAGCGATATGGATTGTCAGATTGTTTTCCTTGATGGTGTTGACAATGTTTATTTTTTCACCGCTTTCAGATATTATATACCCGGTATCTCCGACCTGTCCTCCCATTTCTCCGTAGAAAGGAGTCCTGTCGAATACAAGCTGGTACATAGTTTTGTTCTTGGCCTTTACTGTGCGGTGTCTTGTAAGGAGAACACCTTCTATCTCAGTAAAATCGTATCCGGCAAACTCAATGCTGTCGCAATGGTGGAATTCCACCCAGTCTCCCGATTCTATGGCAGTAGCATTCCTTGCTCTATCCTTCTGCTTTTTAAGTTCTTCTTCAAATCCCTTAAGGTCAATGCTATATCCTTTTTCTGATGCGATAAGTTCGCTCAGGTCAATAGGGAAGCCGAATGTGTCATATAATACAAAGGCATCTTCTCCTTTAATGACTTTTGTGTCTGTACACTTTTCCATGAGGTTTTCAATGAGTCTGATACCTCTGTCCAAAGTGCGGAGAAATGCCATTTCTTCTTCCCTGATGACTTTCTCGATAAGCTCCTGCTGTTTTACGATTTCAGGGTAGAAATCTCCCATATCACTGACAAGCTGGCTTACAAGTCTGCATAGGAACGGTTCGTTGAAGCCTAGGAATGTGTATCCGTAACGGACTGCGCGGCGCAGTATTCTGCGGATTACATATCCTGCCTTGACATTTGAAGGCAACTGTCCGTCGGCAATAGAGAAACTGATGGCACGGATATGGTCAGCTATTACCCTCATTGCGACTTCTGTGTTTTCCGACTCGTGATATTTGTGTCCGGAAAGTTCTTCTACCTTTGAAATCATGCCGGTAAATACATCCGTGTCGTAGTTGCTCTGTTTCCCCTGAAGTGTCATGCAAAGTCTTTCGAACCCCATACCAGTATCTACATTCTTGTGCGGCAGAGCTTCCAGTTCTCCGTTGGCCTTTCTGTTGAACTGCATGAACACAAGATTCCAGATCTCTATTACAAGGTGGTGGCTCTTGTTAACAAGGTCACGTCCTGGAACGGCAGCCCTTTCTTCGTCGCTTCTCAGATCGACGTGTATCTCGCTGCATGGCCCGCAAGGACCTGTATCACCCATTTCCCAGAAATTGTCATGTTTGTTTCCAAGGAGAATCCTTTCGGCCGGAAGATACTTCTTCCACTCTTCCATAGCCTCTGAATCCAACTCGGTTCCGTCAGTTGCATCTCCTTCGAAAACAGTTGCATACAGTCTTTCCTTATCTATTTTGTAGACCTCAGTCAGAAGTTCCCATGCCCATGAAATGGCTTCTTTCTTGAAGTAGTCACCGAAACTCCAGTTTCCCAGCATTTCAAACATCGTATGATGATATGAATCGTGTCCCACCTCTTCAAGGTCGTTGTGTTTTCCGCTCACTCTCAGACATTTCTGGCTATCTGTGGCTCTTTTGTATTTTGGAGTGCTGTTTCCCAGGAACCAGTCTTTGAACTGGTTCATTCCAGCATTTGTAAACATCAATGTAGGGTCATTCTTGACTACCATCGGTGCCGAAGGTACTATACTGTGCTCCTTCGATGCGAAAAAGTCAAGAAAAGCTTTTCTTATTTCTTTGGAAGTCATCATAAAACTATTTAATACTTTTTTATTCGGCTTGCAAAATTAATAACAATTTCCGAAAAAATCGTATATTTGCGCGATGTCCAAATTTAAAAGGTATATTTTCAATACGGATACACTCTCGTATGAGGTTAATGAGATATCCGCGAAAGTTCGTTTTCTGAAGAGTCTGGGACTCTTTTTGGCGAGCGTTGCTGCAGCGTGCCTTTATGTGTGGATATATACTTCTGTGCTTGGATACAAGTTGCCAAAGACGGTAATGCTGGAAAAGATAAATGCCAGATGGTCAGCTAAAATGGATATAATGAACAGTCAGTTGGATCATTATGACAATATACTGGCCATGCTTCAGGTTCGCGATGATGATGTTTATAGATCCGTATTCGGAATGAACGAAATATCTGAGACTGTGAGAAATGCTGGTTTTGGAGGCGTGGACCGGTACTCTTGGCTTGATGCGGCGCATGACGGAGGAGTCCTTAAAGAGACAGTGATGCGTCTTGATGTACTGACCAAGAAGACTTATGTGCAGAGCAAATCTTTTGACGAGGTGCTTGCCCTTTCCAAACGGGCGGGTGATATGGCTTCCTGTATCCCATCAATCCCTCCTGTAAATCCGATGCCTGGCTCGTATCGCATATCAAGTACATTCGGACGCAGGACAGATCCTGTTACAGGGCGTTCGGCCAGACATGAAGGGGTCGATTTTGCCTGTGATATCGGGAATCCTATTTATTCTACGGCCGACGGTATTGTTGAAAGTGTCAAGTCCGAGTATTTCGGCTATGGCAAGAATGTGATAATCAATCACGGTTTCGGATATAAGACCAGGTATGCACATATGGATGAAATCTCAGTCAGTGTAGGAGAAAAGGTCGTGAGGGGCAAATATATAGGAACGGCCGGCAATACAGGAAAGTCAACAGGTCCGCATCTGCATTATGAAGTCCTTTACAGGAATGTCCATGTGAATCCGTACAACTATTATGATCTGGCAATGACTCCTGATGATTATGTTTCACTGATTGAGCCAGTTAACTCTGGAAACGGAACAGAATCTGATTTCAAATGATTCGGGAGACTTCTGTATGAACAACAAATATGTCTATGACAAGGATGACTTTAGATTCCGTGCACAGAAACGTTCGGCGCGCAGAGTTGTCCTGCGAGTGCTTAAATATTTCATAGCCAGTATTTCGCTGGCTGTCATCTATTATGCAATTTTTGCTTTCTTCTTCAGTACTGACAAGGAAAGGGAGCTCCGTTCTGAAAACAGGATGTATTCCAGGCTGTATCCGGAGCTGGAGCAGAAACAGAATCTTCTGGCTGATGTGGTATCCGGTCTGGAGGTTAAGGACAATATAATATACAATGATCTTTTCCAGACAGATGTAGTGTCCTTTGACAATCGTGTAACAACGGATTTCCTGGCTGACAATGATTCAATAGGAGTGCTTGATATTATAAGATATTCAGAAAAAAGGTTTTCAGGACTTACCGGAATTGCAGAGAGAGTGGACGATGAATTTTCCAGAATATTCAGTCTGATGTCATCTGATTCACTTGTGCTTCCGCCTTTGGCTTCTCCTGTAGCCGGTTTTTCTGTAAATTCGGTTGGAGCTTCTACCGGCGACAGGATAAACCCTTTCTATAAGGTAAAAGTAATGCATGAAGGTCTTGATATAGTAGTGCCTGCAGGTACTCCGGTCGTGGCTTCGGCTGACGGTGTCGTCTTGTCTGTCGTGCGCTCCAAGAAAGGCCTTGGCAATGTTGTCGAAATCAGCCATGGTGGAGGATATTTTCAAAGATATGCCCATCTTTCCGCCATTAAAGTACTTAGAGGCAGAAAAGTATCAAAGGGCACAATGCTTGGCAAAGTAGGTATTTCAGGAAATGCATTTGTTCCGCATCTTCATTATGAAGTGAGAAGGGATTCTACTCTTCTTGATCCTGTCAATTGTTTTTTCGCCTCGGTTTCGCCAGAGGAGTACGGGGATATGTTACTTCTATCCGCGAGTGCAGGACAGTCAATGGATTAGCGTCTTCTAAATTAAAGGTTATAGGAAATGGAAAAGATATACTATAAAATAGGGGAAGTAGCTGATGCCTTGGGTGAAAGCGTTTCTTTGGTAAGATTCTGGTCAGACAGTTTTCCTAAATTTATAAAGCCTACGCGCAATGCAAAGGGGAACAGGCTGTTTTCGTCTTCAGACCTGGAAACTTTCAAGATGATTCATTTTCTGGTGAGGGAGTGTGGCCTCACTCTTGAGGGAGCGGCGAGGAGGATGAGCGAGGACAGGCGGCCTGTTGAGTCGAAAGTCAAGGCTCTGGAACTGCTTTCTTCCATAAGGGCGCAGCTGGATGATGTAAAGAAAATGTTGTAGAAAATTATCAGTTATGATTAAGGTAAGGGATATAATAAAGGTAATAGAGGAATTTGCACCGCTTTCAGTTCAGGAAAAGTGGGACAATAGCGGATTATGCATAGGTTCACACGATTCTAATGTCTCATCGGTGCTCCTTGCGCTGGACTGTACTCCGGAATTGGTGGATGAGGCGGTAAGGGTAGGCGCAGATATGATAATTACACATCATCCGCTTATTTTTTCAGGACTTAAAAAGATTTCTCCTGATGATCTGGTAGGTTCAGCTGTAATAAAGGCTATATCTGCGGGTATTTCTGTTTATGCCGCCCATACTTCGGCTGATAAGGTAATGGCGGGAGTAAGCGGGGCAATGGCGAGAAAACTGTCTCTTGAGAACATATCCATTCTGGATGAGGATGGTGATGGGACAGGACTCGGTGCAGTCGGTGATCTTGTGACGCCTATGACTTCAGAGGAGGCTGTCGGATTCGTCAAGAAAAAATTCGGTCTCAAGACAGTCAGGACTTCCAAGCCTCTGGATATTCCTATTTCCAGAATTGCCGTGTGCGGAGGTTCGGGTAGTTCGCTGATACCTAATGCAATCGCTTCAGGAGCACAGCTTTATCTTTGTGGAGACATATCTTATCATCATTTTTTCGCACCGGAAGGATTTATGCTGATGG
>CALADR010000164.1 GCA_937890845.1 uncultured Bacteroidales bacterium
CAGCACAGCATCATATTTTCCATAATTGCCAAGTCCGAAGAATCCGTCAGGAGAATATGGTCCGAAAGCCATTATGTCTTCTTCATTGGCAGCCTGTACTGCAGGAAGGATAATAGACTGCTCTTCATCTCCCAGCAGCCCTCCATCTCCGCAATGAGGGTTAAGTCCGAGGACCGCTATTTTAGGCGCGTGAATTCCAAAATCTCTCTGCAGGGATGTCTTCATAAGCCTGAGCTTCCTCAATATCAGATCGACTGACAGTCTGCCAGACACCTCCTTCAACGACTCCTACCTTCAGCTGGTCGCATACCATAATCATCAGCACTTCATCCACACCGAATTCTTTTTCGAGGTATTCCGTATGGCCTGTATATCCGAACCCTTCATTGACCATAGCCCTTTTATTGATTGGAGCAGTGACAAGTGCATCGATATTACCTGCCTTAAGATCCTCTACCGCGCACTCCAGTGCTGTCATTGCTGACTTTGCCGACTCCGGAGTAGGCTGTCCCGGCTCAACAAAGACATTGTCCGGAAGGCAATTGATAATGTTGACTCTTTTAGGATGCGCCTCGTTTGCAGAATTGATTACGTTTGTATTAATCTGCTCTATATTATGAATCTGCTTTTTGTAAAAGCCGAATATCTTTGAAGAACCATAGACTACGGGAGTACATACATCAAGCATTCTCTCGTCAGCGAAAGCCTTGATAATCACCTCATAACCTATCCCGTTTCCATCTCCCTGGGTAATTCCCACAGTAAGTTTCCGTGCCATATCAATCTTTAAAATTATATTTGAAGCACAAACTTACAGAAAAACATTCGTTTTTGCGAACATTGGATAAAAAAACAACATTCGTCCGGACATGAGGGCTCGTCCGGGAAATAAAATCCGGCAGAGCATTTCAAAATAATACCAAATTCGTTATTTTTGTTGATTCTATCTTTTGCATCTGCAATGGATTTTTGTGAAAGAATTGTTGTTGGAGATAATAGAGTTTTCTGTACCATGGGAAGGAAACAGACTGAAACTGACATCCAGTATTTGCCGGGAGTCGGCCCCAAACGAGCTAAACTCCTGCGCAAGGAACTTAATATAAATACATTCGGCGACCTTATAAAATTCTACCCGTTCAGGTATATTGACAGAAGTTCGATTGTAAGCATTAATATGGTCAGACCCGAGATGGCCTATATCCAGATAAGAGCAAAGGTTCTGATAAAGGAACTTACAGCTAATAACGGTAACATTATCAGGGAAACTGCCGACGGTACATCTATAATGGAAGCTGGCGGACACTCCCGCCGTACAGAAAACGGAGATCCTGAAAACATCACCGGAGCGACGGCCCATAAACAGGCACCGGGCAAAGATGAACCATTAAAGTTCAACGCTATAAAAAGAATGAGAGTTATCGTCGGTGACGAGACTGGAAGGATGGAGATGATATTTTTTAAAGGTATCAAGTGGATGTACGGTAAGCTCGAAACAGGCGCGGAATATATGTTTTTCGGAAAGGCAACTCTCTTCAACGGGGTTCTGAATATGGTACACCCGGAAGTCGACAATGTGACGGAAAGCGGAAGCAGCAATACAGGCATGGCTCTTTCCATGACTGGAATCTACCCGAGTACGGAACGGCTTAAAAACGGAGGGATTACAGGAAGGGCTATGAACAAGATGCAGGAACACGCACTGAATGTATGTCTGCAGGATATCGAAGAAACGCTTCCTGTATGGCTGATGAAAGAACAAGGACTTGTCCCACTGCATTTTGCCCTGAGAAACATACATTTTCCAAAGAATCAGGAAGCTCTTGAGCGTTCAAAGTACAGACTTAAATTCGAAGAACTGTTTTTCCTTCAGCTTGCCCTGCTCAGACAGAAATACCGTCACAGCAAAGATGCTGTAGGAATAGTAATGCCAAAGGTAGGAGATGCGTTCAACAAATGCTATGAAGCTCTGCCATTTCCTCTCACAGGAGCACAGAAGAGGGTAATTACCGAAATAAGGAACGATATGAAAAGCGGGAGACAGATGAACAGCCTCCTGCAGGGTGACGTAGGAACCGGAAAGACCATGGTTTCAGTACTGACGGCACTGATAGCTGTCGGCAACGGATATCAGGCCTGCATTATGGCTCCTACGGAAGTGCTTGCCCAACAGCATTTCAAAAACATCTCAAAATACCTGGCCCCTACAGAAGTGAAAGTGGCGCTTCTTACAGGCAGCACCAGGACTTCCGAGCGCAGGGAAATCCACGCAGGACTGGAAGACGGGTCGATAGGAATAATTGTAGGTACGCATGCTCTTATTGAGGACGCCGTAGTATTCCGTAACCTCGGTCTGTCCATCTTGGACGAGCACCACCGCTTCGGAGTAGAGCAGAGGGCTAAACTATGGCGCAAGACTTCATGCGGACTCTCGCCACACGTCCTTGTGATGACAGCGACCCCTATCCCGAGAACTCTGGCCATGACACTTTACGGAGACCTGGATGTATCTGTAATCGATGAACTTCCGCCTGGAAGGAAGCCGGTACAGACAATACACGCAACAGAGAGCAAAAGGAATGCACTGTTCGGTTTCATGAAAGAACAGATAGCTCTCGGACGCCAGATTTTCGTAGTCTATCCGCTTATTTTCGAAAGCGAAAAAATGGACTATAAGAATCTTGAAAACGGATATGAGCAGATAGTCCAGGCATTCCCATTCCCGCCATACAAGACAGCCATAGTACACGGAAAGCAGACCAACGATGAAAAGAAATTCAACATGGATGCGTTTGCTGCAGGCAGGGCCAACATACTGGTGGCTACATCAGTCATAGAAGTAGGTGTGGATGTGCCTAACGCATCCGTAATGGTGATAGAAAGTGCGGAACGGTTCGGTCTAAGCCAGCTGCACCAGCTAAGGGGAAGAGTCGGAAGAGGCTCCGAGAAATCATATTGCGTACTTATGACAGGATTCAAGCTCAGTAAAGACTCCAAGCACCGCATAAACCTGATGTGCAACACAGAAAACGGCTTCGAGCTTGCTGAAGAAGATATGAAAATGAGGGGTCCGGGAGACCTGGAAGGCACACAGCAGAGCGGCCTGCCCATAAACCTGAACATAGCTTCTCTCGCAAAGGACGGACTGATACTGAACACAGCCCGTGCATGCGCGGAAAAACTGCTTTCGGAAGATCCGGAACTGTCAGGAATTGAAAACAGGATTCTGGGACAGGAACTAAAAAAGGACAAATACAACATAAAGGATTACAGCAAGATAAGCTGACATACAAATGACAGTACACGTTCCCGACTCATTAATAAATCACAACATCAGGCAATGGTAAGTGAACTTTTACAGAAATATATCTGGCTGATAAACACCTTCATACGCCACGGAGAAAGAGGCGTTACACTGGATGAACTTTGCAATCTCTGGGACAAACGTTTCGGACAGGAATACTCCAGAAGCTCGTTCAACAACCACAGAAATGCCATAGCGGAGGTATTCGGAATAGAAATACAGTGCAACAGAAGGACAAAAAGATATTTTATCAGATATGGCGAAGACATAATGGATACGGATGCTTCAACTGCCTGGATGATAAATACTTTTACCGTCAACAGCATGCTATCCCTTGGAAAAGAGCGGCTTTCCGGACGAGTATCAGTGGAAGAAATACCGTCAGGTCACAAATTTCTGTCCTCCGTAATGGAAGCAATGACAGAAAACCGAGAAATTGAAATACAATACAGAAAATACTCTGATGACGGAATCTCCACATATACATTAAAGCCATACGCATTGAAAGAAAATGCAAGAAGATGGTACATTGTGGCCTGGTGCAATGAAAAATCCCAGATCAGGGTATATGGCATGGACAGGATTGTAGATATGAAAGTATCAGAATCCCATTTCAATATGCCTGAAAATTTTGATGTGGATGATCTTTTCAGAAATTCATTCGGAGTCTATCTGAGCGACAACACTCCTGTTGAAATCATCATCAAGGCATCTCTCAAAGAAAGCAGATATTTGGAAGATCTGCCCATACACCACAGTCAGAAAGTAATTTACAAGTCGGAAAATTCAGTAACTTTTTCTATCTTCGCGACGCTTAACAGAAGCCTTACAATGGAACTTCTCAGACTGGGGCCCGGGATAGAGGTCGTAATGCCGGAAGCGCTGAGGAATGAAGTTGCCGCATTGGCTGAATCCACTGCAGAAATTTACAGAAAGCCTGATATGGAAACTATTTAAAATCACAATAATGGAGCCTACCAAGAAAAAAAGAACAATCTCTATAATGACAGCCACTGGTTTTGCAATCATAGTAGCCCTGGCAGTAGTTGACAAGTACACTGGTTTCACTGAGCCCTTAGTTGAAAGAATGAAGAATGGAAAGAACACGGGACCCGGATGCATAGAGCAGCCCATCCCGGAAATCAAAGACGGGAAAATGACTCCCGAAGTATTGCTGGCCCTCGGCCGCATGTCAGACCCTCAAGTATCTCCTGACGGCAGTAAAATCCTCTATGGCATCTCATATATTTCTGTTGAAGAGAACCGCTCCTGCAACAATCTTTATATCTGCAACACAGATGGAAGCGACAGGCAGCGCGTGACTTCTGAAGGGAAAAGTATATCCAACGCACGCTGGAGCAGAGACGGAAAACATATTTTCTATCTGCAGGGAGGACAAATCTGGAGCGCGGCACTCAGATGCAGCAAATCGGGAGAATATTCACTTTCCGGCAAAGTCAAAATTTCAGAAATCCCTGCTGGGATAGGACAGTTCTCACTCTCTCCTGACCAGGATAAAATAATGTATATAAGCACAGTACAGAGTGCTCATAAAAAAGCATCCGACATTTATGGAGACCTTGACAAATGTGAAGCGTTTTCTGCAGATGACCTTATGTACAGGCATTGGGACCATTGGGTAAAGGAAGTGCCACATACATTCATTACCGATTTCAAATACGGGAAAGACGCTGCAGGAAGTATTATCCCTGAAAATTCAAAAGATATTCTGGAGGGAGAAAAGGAGATTTATGAACTTCCAACGGAACCTTTCGGCGGCATAGAGCAGCTGGCTTGGAGCCCTGACGGCAAATCCATAGCCTATTCATGCCGCAAAGTCGCAGGAAAACGATATGCATTCTCCACAGATACGGATATTTACCTTTATGATTTAGAGTCGGAGACATGCACCCGTATCGCTACAGGCGGCGGATATGACACTGACCCGGTATGGTCTCCTGACGGCAGCAAACTCTGCTGGGTAAGCATGGAAAGAGACGGGTATGAGGCCGACAGGCAGAGACTTATGGTTACTTCTGTAAACTGGAAAGAAAGCAAGGAAAACGGAGCTACTGTAAGAAGGCCTGAATTGGGTAGGATCGTTGAAATATCAAATGGATTCAAGTACAATATTACTGCACCGGTGTGGGACAGCAATACAGGAGGTATCTACTTCTCTTCCCTTGCTGAAGGCATCCAGGGAGTTTTCATGGCTTTCCTGGAAAAAGACACCTGGAAAATCGAAAGGATTACAGGGGAAGATCTCTGGTATGACTTTAATTCACCTTTCCATATAGTTGAAAATAATGGACAGGTAAAACTTCTCGCAACATACTGCAGTATGAATTTCCCTACAGAAATGGTGGAAATTACAGTGGGTACAGATGCTGAAGGAAAAATTCCTGCCTGCGAAGTGGAGCATAACAAAGCCATTAAGGCAGAATGCCGGATAACAGAAAATGCAGTAGGTATCAGGCAGATTTCCAACATAAACGGAGAATTGATTGCCAAGCTCGGAAAGCCTCAGACAGAAGCCAGATATATCAGGACTGCCGATGGCAAAGACATGCTGACATGGGTAGTATATCCGCCTGAGTTTGACAAAACAAAGAAGTATCCGTCAATCCTTGTCTGCCTCGGAGGTCCTCAGGGTACTCTCAGCCAGGGATGGTCATACAGATGGAATTACCGTCTTATGGCATCTCAGGGGTATATAACCGTGCTTCCTAACAGACACGGGACCACTGCTTTCGGACAGGAATGGACGGAACAGATTTCTGGAGACTACTGCGGACTGAATATGGACGACTACCTCAGGGCAGCAAAATCAATCAAGGCGGAACCGTTTGTAGACAAGATGGCAGCATGCGGAGCAAGCTACGGAGGATATTCGGTTTATAACCTCTGCGGCATACACGGAGATGTATTCGATGCTTTCATAGCTCACGCGGGAATATTCAACCAGGAACATATGTATATGACTACAGAAGAACTTTGGTTCCCTAACTGGGATAACGGAGGCCTCGAAGAATGCAAGATAGACCCTTCTGTAGGCACAGCATCAG
>CALADR010000165.1 GCA_937890845.1 uncultured Bacteroidales bacterium
GGCAAAAATTCGATTTCATTCTGCTCATATACCTTTCCGTCAAGTCTGAAATTTCCGACTTCTGAATGCCCGTACTTTATCTTGCCTCCTGCCAGCATTATACTGTGCATGCATTCAGTCCTGAAACTGTTGAACTTTGCAAAAGGAGCAGATTCATGATATCCCTTCTGGTCTGAAGCCAGATACATCATCATTTCTTCATCCTCAGGTGCTGACACATAAAACTCAAGCTCTCCCATAGCCTGGAATTCCATCCCGGTACTTTCCCTGAATGCCTTGGCAGCCTTACATAATGTAAATTCAGGCGAACAGCTAAGACGGTTTCCGTCCTTGTCAAAGAAAGCACAGAGGAAACACAGAGTAGGCAACTCGGCAAAAGGATCCATAAATGCAGTACGAAGTCTTGGCAATACGTACAAATCACTGTTTCCGGACTCTATAAAAGGGAAAAGACTTGAACCGTCAACCCTTTCTCCTGAAAGGAGGATCGAGCGAAGGTACTTTTCGTCAGTTATTACAAAGTTCAGCGTCTTCAGCCTTCCGTCGGCTGCAGGGTACATAAAATTCACCATCCTGACACCGTTTGCCGAAACAAAAGCAACTATGTCTTCCAAAGTAAAGTCTGCGGCAGGTTTTCCAATAATATCCTGCACTGATTTCATCAAAATATCCATAAATTATGCGGTTAATTAAAAGCCGGAAGCATTGCTTCTGACAAATCTTGCCAAATGTAGTGAATAATTCCAATATTAAATCAAGAAAATGTTTTAATTTTTCATAAAAACGACACTAAAAATGCCGGACCGTAAACCGGCCCGGCATTTCCGTTAATAATCGTAAAGTTTACAATAAGTTTTACTGAAGCTTACTGCTGCGCTCCTGCTGCAGCCTGTGCCTTTGCCTGGAGTTCTGCCTGAAGAGACTCAAGGGTACGGTCATCAGGAATTCCAAGAGCCTTACGCGCATCCTGAGTAATATTAGCGCTCTGAGCCTCGTCGATATAAAGAAGCTGTGAAGCATCAAAGACAAATATAAAACCCTGAGTCTTTGCAAGTTTCTGCACTGTATCCTGCGCCTTCTGATATATAGGAGCCATCAATGCATTCTGAACCTGCTGGAGTTCCTGCTGGCTGGTCTGCTCGAACTCCTGGATTCTGGTCTGAATCTCAGAAAGCTCGCGCTCCTTGCTGGCTTTTACAGAAGCTGTCCAGGTAGCCTGCTTTTCATTAAACTGAGCATACTTTGTCTGAAACTCGTTAATCATACTCTGGTAAGTCTCCTGAATCTCCATCTGTGTAGTTTCGAGTTGAACCCTTGCAGAATCCATTTCCGGCATAAGCTGGACTAGTTCACTGAAGTTTACATGAGCAAACTTTGGACTCTGGGCAAAAGCAGCCGAACACATAAAGATAGCAGCTGCAATGACAATCGTCAATCTTTTCATAATGGTAAAATTTCTTTTCTATTTATAATTAATTATGCAATCAGCAATTATCAGACCGTTTCATCAGAACTGCTGTCCAATGACGAAATGGAACTGGCTTCTGTCTTTCTTGACAGGTGTATCGAATCCATAACCCCAGTCAACTCCGAGAAGACCGATCATAGGGAGGAATACCCTGACACCTACACCCGCAGCTCTCTTTATCTGGAACGGATTAAAGTTCCTGATATCAGACCAACAGTTACCGCCCTCAAGGAATACCAAAGCGAAAATTGTTGACTGCGGCTGAAGTATTACAGGATAACGGAGCTCTACAGTAAACTTGTCATACACATTTCCTGAATATGCACTTCCGCTTCCGTAAGGTGTATACACAAGAGGAGTAAGAGAGTAGTTCTCGTATCCTCGGAGTGAAATTACCTCTGATCCGTATGTATTGTAACCAGACATTCCGTCACCTCCGACCAAAAATCCTTCAAAAGGAGAATATCCCCAATTTCTGTTATAGTAGCCGAGGAAGCCGAACTGTGCCTTAGCCATAAGCACGAGGTCTCCGACAAGTTTTGTATAGACAGTTCCTTTAAAAGACCACTTGTGGTACTCTATCCACTTATACCTGTCTTTAGAAGACTGCTTGCTGTAGTCTATATCCCTCCAGTTTCCTACATGGGTAGGATTTCCGTTCTGGTCAAGCACTCCCTTGTCTTTTTTTCTCAACAATGAGTATGGAGGGGTAAGCTGAAGAGAAAAACTGAATTCCGAACCCTGACGAGGATATATCTGCTGGTCAGTTGAAGTTCTCGAGAGGCTGAGCGTGTAACTCAAGTTATGTGAAACACCTGTATCAAACAGGAAGTTGTTGTGCCAATTCTGAAGTTTGTACGTCTGCCAGCTCAACTGGTTGTAAAGGACAAAATAGTTATCCGGCCATTTGAGACGGTTTCCTATACCTGCTGCCACACCATACACTTCCATATATTCGTCATTGTTCAATATATTCAGACCAATGAAAGAGTTTGTCTGTCTGGTATAGTATAGAGACACATTGAGCGACGTAGGCTTCTTTCCGAAAAGCCACGGCTCCATAAAACTGGCAGAAAGGCTGGTATAGTATGTTCCGTTGGTCTGGAACCTGATAGCCAGATTCTGGGCATCTCCGAGAGGAACAGGACGCCATGCAGCCTTATCAAATATCCTGCGTGTCGAGAAGTTGTTGAAGCTGACTCCGACTGTGGCTACAAACGTATTTCCACCCCATCCTCCGGACAGTTCCAGCTGGCTGGACGGTTTTTCTGTCACATTATATATAAGGTCAACAGTATTGTCTGCCGGGTTAGGAATAATTGAATAACCCTTTGCAGGATCCGCTATGGCCTCCGGGTCAAACTGTCCCATAGAAGCAATCTCCCTGATGGACCTCTCAAAGTCAGTCTGGCTGAAAAGATATCCGGGACGTGTGAAAATCTGACGGCGCACCACCCTTTCATTGGTAAGGTCATTACCGTTGATGATGATATTGTTCAGAGTAGCCGGCTTTCCTTCCACTATTCTCATTTCCACATCCACAGAGTCAACAGGCTGTATATTAAAGAACAGGTAACCGTTGTCCCTGTACAGTTTGGAAATGTCATACTCATTCTGCTTTCCGCCGCCGAAAAGTCTTTTTTCCATAGTAACGACATCATAGACATCCCCTTTCTTAATCATGAGGATAGAATTGAGTGCGTCAGTATCATACACGGAATTTCCGGTCCAGGTAATGTCCCTGAAATAATATTTCTTTCCTTCGTCAATCTTGAAATCTATCTGCAGTCTGTCCGGCTCGATGTAGTACATCGTATCCTTCAATATCCTGGCGTCCCTGTATCCGGCCTCGTTGAATGCACTGATAAGACCAGCCTTGTCATTTGCGAACTCCTTTTCATTGAATTTCTTGGAATTGAAGAAGCTTATCAGACGCATATCCTTTGTCTTCTTCATAGACCGCGCAAGTTTCGAATCCTTGACGTGGTCGTTTCCGGAAAAAGTTATTTTCTTCACCTTGACTTTTGACCCTCTGTCAACTGCAAAGTTCACCCTTATTGCGCTGCGTACCAAGGTGTCTTTTTTAGTCTGAACATTGACCTTTGTCAAAAGAAATCCTTTTTCCTTATAATATCTGGTTATGATATCTGATGCCGTTTTGGCCACATAATCCGAGAACTCCCCTCCTCTGCGGAGACCGAGCCTTTCCATAAGTTCCTTCTTCTCACCGCTTTTCACACCTGAAAAAGACCAGTTCGAAACTCTTGGACGCTCAGTTATGCATATCTTGAAGAAAGCGGTATCGCGGGAAGGTGCAATGGAGTCAATAACGACTCCGACATCTTCAAAATACCTCTGAAGCCACAGTCTGTTTACGATAGAAGATATATCATCACCAGGTACCGTTACTTCAAAACCCTTCTGGAGACCGGCTACCTGAATTATCTGATCCGCACTGAAATAATGATTTCCCTCCACAGACACACCGCCTACAATATATTTCTTTGGATTGTTATAGTCAACCACTATATCATCTCCTTTCTGCTGAGCTGCGAGGGGGAGATTTAGCAAAGCCAAAAGTACAGGGATGACTGTCCGACTAACTTTCATCTTCTATCTTTTCTGTTAAAACTATTGATTTAAACGTGCAAATATAAGCATTTATTTAACTTTTCCATAACGTCTGTCGCGTTTTGAGTATTCTTCCAATGCCTGAAGAAACTCTTTCTCACGAAAATCCGGCCACAGCACATCAGTGAATATAAGCTCTGAATACGCTGCCTGCCAAAGCAGGTAATTGCTTATGCGCACCTCTCCTGACGTTCTAATAACAAGGTCAGGATCAGGAATATCTGCAGTGACAAGATATCTTCCGAAGTCATCAGCTGTCATTTTTCCAATATCACCCAGAATCTCAGGATGAGCCGCTGCCTCAGAAGCCAGTTTTTTTGCTGCCTGCAGGATATCCCACTTGCCGCTATAGCTTAAAAATACGATCAGGGTAAGGTTACTGCAGGATTCGGTCTTTTCCATGCAGTCCGTTATCCTTGCATTCAACTCATCGTTCAGGCGCTCCCTGTTTCCAAGTACCATAAACCTGATTCCGTTTTTAAGGAACGTAGGGAGTTCATTCTCCATAGATCTGACCATCAAG
>CALADR010000166.1 GCA_937890845.1 uncultured Bacteroidales bacterium
ACCGTGCGTACAGGATGATTTTCCGGAACAAATTCACCGATGCAAGGTGGAAATAGAAGAAAATCGTTCTGATTATACTCTTTATGTTGTACCTTTGCCATAGTTGGAAGTTTTTGATGTTTTTTTTAGCACTATAAATATACAAAATATCTTCCAATAAACAATGGCTATTTCTCTGTAATTCAAAGAAATAGCCATATATTTTTAGTGATTTGGATGACAGTTCTACTTATACAAAAAAAGAGAAGTGACCTCAAAAAGTCTTATGACTTTTGGGTTCACCCCCTTTCTTTCTACAATATCGGACTGCAGAATCCTATGGATCAGTCGTGAAGTCCTCTTGCCCTCAAATATTCAAGAAGCAGTTCAGGACGATCTGTCTGAATCATCTTAGCACCTAAAGACACTACCTGACCGTAAACTTCTTCCACTCCTTTCTCCAATGCTGCATCATCATCAAGACCTCCACATAATGAAGCCCACAAAGTATTGACCCATAGCTTTGATCCGCTTTTGACTATCTGCTCCATACATCGGCGCACATCATTATCCATTGTACGCCAGCATACCTCATAAGCTACCTGGGTATCAAGACCTATAGACTGATACTCTGCAAACAATTCTTTACCCTGCGGCTTGTTTATGTCAACTATCGGCATATACATCATATTGTGCTCATGTCCGGATAGTTTTTCCCTGACCTCTGCATCTGATTTCTTTCCTTTCATCAGAACCTGATCCGACATATCAAGTCTGTCAACTACAGCCATAGCTGCGTCATAATAATCCCAGGCATGATCCAGATTTACAAGAATCCTGTCTTTACATACAGCCAATGCTTCTTCAAGCGTTGGCATACGAAGACTGTCAGTAACCACTCCATGAGCCCGTTTCAGCCTCATTGACTTTATCTCTGACAATGTATAGTCAGAAACAAGTCCTTTACCTGTCGTTGTACGATCCAGTTTCTTATCATGACACAACACAAGAACACTGTCCTTGGTCATTTTCAAATCAATCTCCACAATATCCGCCCCCATACGTATTACAGACTCAATGGCAGGTACAGAGTTTTCCGGAAAATTCCTCCAGTCTCCTCTGTGAGTAATCACAAGGACTTTATCTGAATTCGGGTCATTAAGGTCAGACAAGATTCTGTCTGACTTGGTACCTTCGCTCTGCCCGCCAGAACAGGAAACAGCCAGAACAAGAAACAAAATTTCAAAAAAGCGAGCTTTCATATATTTTATTAGAAAATCAATATAGCCTTTATCGGATAGTGGTCTGAAATAAACGGTCTTTCCGCATACTTTTTCTGAATGGTCTCAAATTCAGGGCAAGATGCAAATCCCGAATAATAGATATAGTCTATAATCTGTTTGCTTCGTCCCCATCCATTGAATGAGTTAAGGTTGTCCGTTTTTTCCGCATATACCCTTGCATCCTTCATAATCTTATTGAGATCAGACAGTACAGGATTATCACTTTTAACATTGAAATCTCCTGTAAGAACCAATGGAAGATTGTCTGGATTCATCTCCCTTATATAGTTTACAACCACTGCAAGCCCTTCTTTCTGAGCCACTTCACCTACGTGGTCAAGATGAGTGTTAACATAAAAGAACTTCTTTCCTGAATCCTTGCATTTCATCAGAGCCCATGTAGCAGATCTGAAACAGGCTGCATCCCATCCTTTTGAAGGCTCTTCAGGAGTCTCGGAAAGCCAGAATGTCCCCCATTTAAGCAAAGAAATTTTCTTTTTGTTATAGAATATGGACATACGTTCTCCTTCAAATTTCCCATCATCCCGTCCAACACCTACACTCTTATACTCATTCATATTTTCGGTTATGAATTTTATTTGGAAGTCCAAAGCCTCCTGAACACCGAAAATATCAGGCTTGTGTTCCCTAAGCATGTAAATAGTTGCAGGACATCTATATCTCCATGAATTTGTACCGTCATCCGCAGCTCCATATCTTATATTATAAGACATTACACTCAAAGATGCTGGTCCTGACAGTTTTCTGGCATGAAGGCCAAGCGGCAGAAGCATCGCCACGCTTAATAGAAATACAATGATTTTTTTCATAGTACCGGTATATTTAATTTTAATGATAATCAAAATGCGGACGCCCGGGGAAGGCATCCGCAAAGATAGCAATTTTATAACATCTGCCTTTAAGACAGGCTTTATTTTATTAAATCTTAATATTTGTCCGTCGTTCCGTCCAGTTCATCCAATGTAAGCGACTTTTTGTCCATTGATCTCCAGGCATAGAAAATATAAGCCAGAACAAAAGGAATTATAAATGAAACTATTGTCATTACCTTGAGTGTAAACTGACTGGAACAGCTATTTGCAATGGTAAGCGAACTCTGCAAATCAGTTGTCGAAGGATAAAATGCTGTACCATTGTACCCTGCAACAAGTAATAATGCCGTTACTGCCAGCACTGTACCTGCTCCGGTATACCAGATTCCCCTGCGGAACTTCTTGGAAGCCAATGTACGGACAATACCATAAAGCACCAAAACAACGCCGGCAAGGAATGTTGCAAGTACGACAGGCATTTCAAGGAAATTATTCAGGTATTTATACTTTTCCATATAAACTGTTCCGTCAGCAGCAACTGCAAATCCCTTGGTTACAAGAATATGTGCCAAGAATGACAAAAACAGTAAAAGGAAGCAGAATGCCGCCATCCAAAGCCTCAGCCTCAGTTTAAGAACGATATTCTCCTCTTCAACATTATTTATCAGATATAAGGCGCCCAGAACCATTGACAAGAAAACTACTGCCAAACCAAAGCCTACATTCCAGATATTGGTCAATGCTTCAAGCCCGTGCCAGCTGTTTCCCCAGGTACTTATCATAGGAGCCAGAGAATCTCCCATGGCATTCTTGTTCACGACAAAGTCCGAACCTGTAAAGAAAGTCGCCACAACAACTCCAAGCAGAAACGGTCCCATAATTCCATTTATAGTAAGGAATACACGGAAAGTATTTCTCCCGAGAAGGTTTCCTGCCTTTGTCTGGAATTCATAGGAAACTGCCTGAAAGACAAAACTTATCAGAATCAGGACCCAAAGCCAGTAAGCATTGAAGCTTGTACTGTAGAAAAGAGGAAACGATGCGAAGAAAGCGCCACCGAACGTAACTAATGTAGTGAAAGTCAACTCCCACTTACGTCCTGTAGAATTCACGATCAAGGCTCTCTCCTCCTCCCTTCTACCTGCTGAAAATATAAATATATTACCTCCCTGCACGAACAAAAGGAAAACTAGAAGTCCGCCAAGCAGAGATACTATAAACCACCAGTATTGCTGTAAAAAATCATATGCGAACATAATAAGTTGCTGTTTTAGATATTAGACTCACCCGGCTCATCCACTGCCGGTCCTTTCTTTATTGCCTTGAGGAGAATACGTACCTCTATGGCAAGGAACAGAGTGAATACTGCTATAAATACAAAGAATGTTGTTTTTACCGCTCCTGTACTGAGACTTGAAACAGCGGCATTTACAGGAAGAAGGTCCTGTATAGCCCATGGCTGACGTCCTACCTCTGCAACTATCCAGCCTGCCTGACCTGCAAGATACACCAGAGGAATAGAGAATATGGCCACCCATTGCAGCCAGGTGAGTTTCTCCATCTTTCCTTTCCACTCTGCCCAGAGAACAACAAACATAAGCAGCAAAAGGAAAGATCCAAGTCCTACCATTATTCTGAAAGGCCAGTAAACCAGCCACACAGGAGGTACAAGGTCATTTTTATCCTTTATATATCCGTATCCGAAATACTCTACGTTTTCATCCAGAACCTTACGTGCTGATTCTGCTGCCTCCGGATCAGTATCCTTGTTCTCCCTATATGTCTTGAAAGCATTGAGGGCAAGTTCTCCACGCTTCATCTTCTCTTCTGCTGAAAGAACCTGATTTCCATCATTGTCAGTATAGCCGTCAAGTATATCATTTATTCCCGGAACATAACCGTCCAGATCGTGTGTCGCCAGAATTGACAGCATTCCCGGAATCTCAATCCCTGGAACAATAGAAAAAGGAGCTCTTTTGCCTCCGTTTTCCAGTCCCTCAGCCGCTGCCAGTTTCATAGGCTGATACTTAGACACATGTATTGCAGAACTGTCGCCTGTAAACATTACGGCCAAAGTTCCGAATATGCCGACAAAAGCAGCAACCTTTATACTTGCCAAAGCGAAGCGGACCTCTCTCTTTTTGAGAAGAAACCAAGAACTTACTCCTATAACGAAAATGGAACCTGTCATCCAGCCGCTCAGAACAGAGTGGAAAAACTTGCTGACAGCCACAGGATTAAGAGCCACAGCCCAAAAGTCCAC
Source organism: uncultured Bacteroidales bacterium (assembly GCA_937890845.1). Classification (GTDB taxonomy): domain Bacteria; phylum Bacteroidota; class Bacteroidia; order Bacteroidales; family UBA932; genus Cryptobacteroides. The sequence continues at coordinate 4,359 of CALADR010000166.1, forward strand.
CATTTCGTTGCGGACTGTATCGGGATTGAACTCCATGCCTACAGGATGCTGCATCCAGGCATTGGCTACAAGTATCCACAAAGCTGAAATAGACGCACCTATACAAGTAAGCCATGTGGAGGCCAAGTGGAATTTTTTGCTGACCTTGTTCCAGCCAAAAAACATTACGGCAAAGAACGTCGCCTCCATAAAGAAAGCCAGAATACCTTCAATGGCAAGCGGGGCTCCGAAAATATCGCCTACAAACCACGAGTAGTTGCTCCAATTAGTTCCAAACTCAAATTCCAGAATGATTCCGGTAGCAATACCCACTGCAAAGTTTATAGCAAACAATTTCATCCAGAATTTGGCCGCCTTTTTCCAGAACTCATCTTTTTTGATCACATACAGAGTCTCCATAACCGCCATGATGACAGACAGTCCCAATGTAAGAGGAACGAAGATCCAGTGATAACAAGCAGTCAGGGCAAACTGTGCCCTTGACCAGTCTATTAATGCATTTTCTATCATAAAATCAATTGTTTTCATTTGGCAGAAAAACCTGCTCAGTAAGGCGGTCTCCCACAAATTCGCTTTTTTCGCTATCCGTTTTTCCTGAAAGAACAGGCTGGAAGAAGAAAACTCTGAGAACTGCAAAAAGAACGAAAATCTTGAGCAATATCAAAGCCCAAAGTGGGCGGCCCCAGGTCATATCCCTGAAACCGTCCGCATAAAGTCTCCAAACAGAAGAGAATATACCGGATTTCTTTTTCGACATAAAATTTATTCAGCCAGCCCTAAAGTCCCTTTACTGCCTCAAGTGCCTTTCCATAGTCAGGCTCTGAAGTGATTTCCGGTACCAGTTCCTCATATGCTATCTTTCCTTCCGCATCTACTACTATGACAGCTCTTGCAAGAAGTCCTTTTAAAGGTCCCTCTTCTATAGCAAGTCCGTATTTTTCATTTATGCAAGTACATCTGAAAACCGAAAGTGGAACTACATTCTCTATTCCTTCCGTAGTACAGAATCTGGACTGCGCAAAAGGAAGGTCCTTTGAGATACAGAGTACAACCACTCCGTCAAGAGAAGCAGCCTCCTGGTTAAAGCGCCTTACAGAAGCAGCGCAAACAGGTGTATCCAAACTTGGAAATATATTCAAAATAACTTTTTTACCTTTAAAATCGGAAAGATGGACAACCGAAAGGTCTCCCTTAATGCCGCCGAACTCAGGAGCCGGCCCCCCTATTGTAGGCAATTCTCCGCTAAGTCTTACTGGAGTGCCCGTAAATGTCACTGTTGCCATAATATAAACACTTTTATGCCCGGTCATACCGGATATCTAATATTAAATTATTCAAAAGTAATAATAATTCCTTTATTTCCCCAGAAACATGTCGAAATTTCCAAGAAGTCATTTAAAATTTTTTATTTGATTTTTTAGAGTTATTTTTGAGTGTATTTTATGCCCTCGGGCATCAATTGTTAATTTATGGCGGAAGAGAAATTTTCAGACTTGGGCCGAATAGAGGCTATAGAAAAACTGTTTGAAGGAACCGGATACACACCTTGGACCGGATTCTGGACGGAAAATGAAACAAAAGGCAATATAACACACCATTCTGCGAGACTTTTGCTCGAAGGGATTGACTTCGACCTCACTTATTTCCCTTTAAAACATCTGGGGTATAAAAGTGTAATTTCTGCAGTAGGAGAACTCTATGCATCAATGGCGGCCCCAAAGACTTTGGCTGTTACGCTCGGCATTTCAGCCAAACTTGACTTCGGACATATCAGACAGCTGTGGGAAGGAGTTGTAACTGCAGCGAAACAGCACAGATTAAAACATATTTCCCTGGATCTGACACCATCTCCAAACGGACTCTGCATTGCAGTTTCAGCAACCGGAGAAACATCCTGTCTGACAGCAAAGCGCAGACCTGCCGCCAAAAGCATGGACCTGATTTGCATTTCAGACAATCTAGGAGCGGCATATATGGGAATGCAGGTCCTTGAAAGGGAAAAACGCAAATTCGACAAGACAAAAGACGACAGCATCCAGCCTGACTTGAAAGATTACAGGCATCTGATAGGCTCCTACCTGAAACCCGAGTTGAATTCGGATACCGTTAAACAGCTGGAAGATGCTCAGATAATACCGTCATTCGGATACTTCATAACAAGAGGACTGTCTGACACAGTAAAAAGACTTTCCAGAGATAGCGGTCTTGGTGCAAAAATATATGTAGATAAAATACCGTTCCCGGGAAATATGTTTGACCTGGGCAAAGAAATGGACATAGACCCTATTTCTGCTGCTCTCAATGGTGGAGATGACTTCAGGCTGCTTTTCACGATACCTATCGGCTGCCATGACAAGTTCAGGCATGATTTCCAGACATTTGACATAATCGGTCATCTGGCAAAACCGGAAGCCGGTGCTGTAATTGTCACTCCGGAAGGCGTCGAACTTCCGTTGAAAGCTCAAGGATGGCAGTAAGAATAAAAAGACAGGGCGGCCCGAATATCACAGGCCGCCCTACTTTTTTTATTCTGTCTAACTGATTAAAGATTTGGATTGACAGTCTTCCAGTCTGCAACAGCAGGGATGATACCAAGCTCAATGATTTCATCACGCATCTTGCAGAGGTGCTCGTAAGAAGCATCAAGTGCTGCCATTTCCTCAACTGTTCCTGTAACTTCAGCATAGTGAACTCCGGTAGCATCGATTACTGTAGGCATTGCCATCATCACATTGTGATATTTTTCAGTGCATACATAGCATCCTGCAGGCCACTCGAATTTCTTGCCGCCCATAGCTGCTGCGATCATCTCTACAGAGACGTAAGCCGGGCTCTGGAATGAAGAACGTCCGCGAAGCTCAATAATCTTCTTGCCTCCCTGGATAACATTACCTTTTATTTCCTCCCATCTGTCATGAGCAAGTTTGGTTCCGAGAAGCTCTGTAAATGGCTTGTCTTCAACTTTTACTTTTGATGCAAATACAGCCATCTGCTCGCCGTGACCGCCATAAGTGTGGCATCCTGTCACATCGCTCTGAAGAACGCCGAACTCCTTAGCAAGGGCGCTCTGAAGTCTTGTAGAGTCAAGAGCTGCAAGTGTGGTAACCTGTGAAGGCTTGAGACCTGAATGAAGAAGAGCGACAAGACCGGTAAGGTCAGCAGGGTTGAAAATAATCACTACATGCTTTACATCCGGACAATATGCCTTAAGATCCTTTCCGAGCTGCTCTGCAATCTCGCAGTTACCCTTAAGAAGGTCTTCACGTGTCATACCCTGCTTACGAGGTGCTCCACCGGAAGAGATTACATATTTTGCACCGGTAAGTGCCTCTTTGATATCAGATGTATAGGTAATATTGGCGCCCTCAAATGCACAGTGGAACATTTCTTCAGCAACGCCCTCAAGACCTGGACCATACGGATCATACAGACAAAGATTCGGAGTAAGTTTCATCATCATCGCTGTCTGAGCCATGTTTGAACCGATCATACCGGCTGCACCTACGATGGTCAGTTTTTCATTAGTCAAAAATTCCATAATAATTATTATTTAGCATTATACTTGTGTGTCCGGCCTTAATCGCCCGCAAGTTACAGGCCAAACCAACATGCAAATATAATAATTTTATTGAATCCAGATTCCTTTGCAGCTGCTGCTTGATGAAGAGACCTGCTTTTTTTCGTGTTATTGAAAAGGACAACTGTGTTATATGACTAAATAATAGTGAAAAACGACCCGAAAGAACCATAAAAAATTTTTTAAACAGCTTCTAAATAGAAAAAAGATATTGCTTTCCAAAAAATATGTATATTTGCAACCTGAATTATAAGTAATTAATAGAAAAGTGGAACCTCCCAGTCATATATTGACAAATCATACACTTCCGACGGATCCCATGTCTGACGATCCTCTGTCGGAAAGCATTTTTTTGATACTGAGCGGCTATACCGCCGAATCTGGAAATATTGTATGTGCATACAATGCGCATACAGGTTTGTCGTATATAGGCATATCCGGGAAGCAGGAATCCTAAGGGAAACAAATAAAACTGAATTAAAGAAAGATTCAACTTATATAAATAAAAATGGGACTATATTTACGTAAGACTCTTGACAACAAAACAGAAATAGCTGTCTGGCAGATAACCGAGTCGGAAGAAGAACTCAAAGGACTGTCGTCAATACCTGGCGATGAACTTGAAGAAATATCACTGATACGCAACGAGTCTCAACGCAAGCAAAAACTCGCTGTAAGGGCATTGCTTAATATTGTTTTTGAAGAAAAAGTATATCTGAGCCATCACGACAACGGTAAGCCTTTTCTCGAAAACTGCATAACCAATATCAGCATCACACATACAGAAAAATATGTTGCCATCATAATCAATGACGAAGAAGATCTTGGCATTGACATAGAATCTCTTGACCGTGACTTCTCCGTAGTGGAGAAAAAAGCCCTGTCAGAAGAGGAAATTGAAGATTTGGACAATTACAGAAGAAATGAACAGTTAGCCATCTACTGGTGTGCAAAAGAGGCAATATTCAAGAGAATGTCCCAAAACAGAGTTGATTTCGCAGAACAGATTGAAGTGGAGGATTTCAATATCAAGGGAGAAGGAGAACTTGATGCAACCTTTACACATAAGGACGGACACGAAGAAGACTTTGAACTCGGCTACATGATTTTCGACCGCCACGTGTTGGTATGGGTCGTAGGATAAATCCGGCACAGTAATAACAAAAAAGATTTCCAATTTGAATATTTCTAAATTATTTCAACATGCAAAATGCCGCTAATCAATGATTTAGCGGCATTTTTATTAACTTGTTGATAACTTTTCAGAGTAATACAAATCTTTTCTTTGGAATATGAATTATCTTTGCTCCCGCATCGGAATAAAGAGTACTTTTTAACGGTGCACGTATAACCGACAATCATTATCAGACAACATCCATACTTGGAGGACGACAACTGCTTTGAACGTCTTCCCGTACCTTATCGGCCCAATATGGATATGTCCTTTAAAGTTTAAACGGAATTATGATAAAGTATGTAGTAAAACGCGACGGAAGAGTAGTTGAATTTGATAAAAGGAAAATCGTTGATGCTATCCTTAAGGCGATGACTGTCACCGAAGAGGGAGAAGACATAGTTCTTGCTGCCGAAATTGCTGCAAGTATCTCAAAACTTGAGCAAAAGGAGATGAGCGTGGAAGAAATCCAGGACAATGTCGAGATGGAGCTGATGAAAAGTACAAGAAAGGAGGTCGCTAAAAAATACATCGCATACAGGAATCAGAGAAATCTGGCAAGAAAAGCAAAATCGAGGGAAATATTCAAGGAAATAATTGAAGCCCAGGCTACGGAAATCACCAGAGAGAACGCCAATATGAATGCGGATACCCCTGCTGGAATGATGATGAAATTTGCCTCGGAATCCACAAAATCATTTGTTGACGAGTGCCTTCTGTCCGAAGACGTGAAGGATGCTGTACAAAACGGCTATATACACATACACGACAAGGATTATTATCCCACAAAGAGCCTTACATGCGTTCAGCATCCTTTGGACAAGATTCTGAAAAACGGATTCTTTGCTGGACACGGCGAGTCAAGGCCTGCAAAAAGAATAGAAACCGCAAGCATTCTCGGCTGTATTTCCATGGAAACAGTACAGAATGAAATGCACGGAGGACAGGCTATTCCGGCATTTGATTTCTATATGGCTCCATTTGTAAGGAAAAGTTTTCAGGAAGAGCTGGAAAAAGTAGGAGAGATAGAAGGAAAGGACTACAGCCATCTTTACAATATGGACATAGATGACTATATCAGGCGTGACCTTGTAGGAATACAAGGGGAGGAAAGGGCAGTGCAGCACGCAATAAATATGACCGTAAGCCGTGTCCACCAGTCTATGGAAGCATTTGTACATAATATGAACTCCATACACTCACGCGGAGGAAATCAGGTAGTGTTCAGTTCTATCAACTACGGAACAGACACTTCTGCCGAAGGACGATGCGTCATAAGGGAAATACTCAACACCACCTACGAAGGTGTAGGAAACGGTTCTACCGCTATTTTCCCGATACAAATATGGAAAAAGAAGCGCGGGGTAAGCTATCTTCCTGAAGATAGGAACTATGACTTGTACAGATTTGCCTGCAAGGTATCTGCAAGACGGTTCTTTCCAAATTTCCTCAATCTGGATGCCACATTCAACCGCCACGAACTATGGAGAGCCGATGACCCTAAAAGATATGAATACGAAGTGGCCACAATGGGCTGCCGTACAAGGGTATTTGAAAACAGATTCGGCCCTAAGACATCTATAGGAAGAGGCAACATATCTTTCACTACTATAAATATAGTAAGAATAGCTATAGAATGCATGGGCGAAGCGGACCAGAACAAGAGAATCCAAAAATTCTTCCACAAACTGGACTGGGCGCTTGACATTACAGCCAAACAGTTGTGCGAGAGATTCGAGTTTCAGAAAACCGCACTCAAAAAACAGTTCCCTCTCCTTATGGGAGCTCTCTGGATCGGCAGTGAAAAACTAGGGGACAATGACTCTATCGAGTCTGTAATCAACCAGGGAACTCTCGGACTGGGATTCATCGGACTGGCAGAAACTCTCATAGCCCTTACAGGACATCATCATGGAGAGTCTGACGAGGCACAGGAGCTTGGATTGAGGATAGTTACATACATGAGAGACAAGGCTAATGAATATTCCGAGAAATTCCAGCATAACTTCAGCGTACTGGCCACACCGGCGGAGGGTCTGTCCGGAAGGTTCACAAAACTGGACCGGAAAAAATTCGGAATAATAAAAGGTATAACTGACAAGGAATATTACACAAACTCCAACCATGTTCCTGTCTATTACCACTGCACACCGAAGCATAAGGCAGAAATAGAAGCTCCTTACCATGCTTTGACCGGAGGCGGCCATATCTTCTACGTAGAAATAGACGGAGACGCCACACACAACCCGGAAGCCATAATGTCAATTGTGGACCTTATGGACAAATACAATATAGGCTACGGCTCAGTAAACCACAACAGAAACCGCTGCATGGACTGCGGCTTTGAAAATGCAGATGAAAATCTGGAAGAATGTCCTCACTGTCATAGCCACAACATAGACAGGTTGCAGAGAATCACAGGATACCTTGTAGGTACTACTGAAAGATGGAACAGTGCCAAACTTGCCGAACTCAAAGACCGTGTTGTACATAAGTAACTGTAATGAAAGAAAAAATCAGAATACTTGATATATTGGAGGAGACCATGGCCGACGGCCCTGGTCTCCGTACTTCTATATATTGTGCAGGATGCCTTCATCACTGCCCGGGATGTCACAATCCGCAATCATGGGACATGAATGGAGGATATGAAGCAAGTATAGATGAACTTATGTCTATCATAAAATCCGATGAATTCAGCAACGTGACTTTCAGCGGGGGAGACCCATTCTATCAGGCAGAAGCTTTCACGGAACTTGCCAGGCGCATAAAGGAAGAAACAGGAAAAACTATCTGGTGCTACACTGGATTCACTTATGAAGAAATCCTCAAGGACCGGAAAATGTCAGCCATGCTGGAATATCTTGATGTCCTGGTAGATGGCCCGTTCTTAATTGAACAAAGGGATACAGGACTTCTTTTCAGAGGAAGTTCAAACCAAAAGATAATATATCTTAAAGAAAAGCCTGAAGACATTATTCCCGGTACAGTCCGGACAATATCTGCCAGATAAACCTGTTTTCCGGTGTAACTGACGACCTCATATCTTTCATGTTACAGCAGTCACACCATCCTCCTCCGAGAAGGACAAACTCGATTGATGCCTTGAATTTATGTCCGTGCTCACACTCCCACAGATAAACTGTCCCAGGTTCGCCTGTCAGGTCTGCGGGTCCCAGGAAATGCCCTCCACGGAACTCCGCAGCCCTCTCAAGATCCCCGACAGATAGGGAGTATATGGACCTGGAGGTATCATAGCCATGATCAAGAATCCTGACTTCTCCTGCTGCAGAGGCCTTTTCCAGATTCCGTAACATCACCGAAGGCCTTATCTGCTTCCAGGACTCAATCTTTTCATACTCGCTTTCCGAACCGAAAGCGGCCTTTAGCATTTCCGGATTGTCCTTTAGCCATGTCCTAGGTCCTAAACCTTTGGTTCCAGCCAGGTGACGCAGAAAGAGTCTTATTGCAAAATCAGGCACAAACCGAAGCATAGTGTAATACTTTGGACACTTTGACAGCATCGATTCAAAATATTCCGTAAACGGAACATTCCCCCTGAAATGCAGATAACTTTCAAGCAAATCCGAATCAGCAAACCACATCCCATGAAAATTCTGCAATGCAAACCACTTAGGGTCGGCAACCTTCTCTATCTGTGAATGACACAACTTCCTGAATATCCTTCCGTAAAATTCATAATTGGTGAGACGGTATTCCTCGCCACTTCCTATATTGTAAAACCTGTTCCAGAATTCATCCGGTACATTATTCTCGCATATATTAGCCAGAAGTCTTCCGGAATCCTCAATAGTCGTCCACTCAAGAACTCCTTTCATTGGTACATGAAACAATATAGGGTCTATATTCTTCAATATACCTGGATATAATATACCTGATTGCCTAAGACACACCCACTTTCCCAATCCTGAATCTGAAAATATCTTCTCTGCCAGATACTTTGAAGCAGAATATGCGTCATAGCTGCTGGGATACACAGGGTCTCCTGTCCTGCCCCATTGCAAAGGTTGCAACCTGTCTCCGCAATGTGCAACAGAACTTATGAAAACAGTCTTGATTTCATTACTGTTTCTCTGGGCAAGAACAGCCCTGACCACATTTTCCGACGAGCCTAAATTGACCTTCAGAGTCTTCTCCGGGAAATAATCAGCCTGCGGAGAAACCATTCCTCCTATATGAAGAACAACATCTGCTCCCGAAACTCCCTTAAGCACATCTTCATAATTCATCATATCTCCCCACACGACTTTTACCGCTATGTCACGCAGGTATGGCGCAAGGAGCTCGCGATTCTTCTGGCTGGGACGGGCCAAAACAACAATCCTGAAACGATCCTTTCTCTTGTACAATTCCTGAAAACCTGCCCACCCCATATTACCGGTAGCGCCAGTCATAAAAACAGTAGTTCTTCTCATCTTTACTATCCTATCAAGACATACTTTCTATTTTTTACGGAGCCATATCTCCGGATTCTGAGGTGTCTGTTTCTGCCATATCTGAAAATGAAGCTGGGTATCTCCATTGATCGTATCAACAGTTCCTAACACCTGACCTGTCTTAACTTTATCTCCTGCCTTGACTGCCGTACTCTGAAGTTTACAGTAAAAAGAGAACCAGTTGCCATGCTGTACAAGAATACATTGATTATATCCTGGCATCACTACTATTCTTTTTACTACACCGTCAAATACCGCCTTGACCTTTGTACCTTTGGATACTGCAATCGAAATACCGTTATTAAAAGGAAGTTTGACGGTCTTGAAAACAGGATGATAATGCTGTCCGAAACGATCCACTACAGCACCCTCAACAGGCCAAGGGAGTTTGCCCTTATTCTTGGAAAATTCAGCATCAAGGACATAATCTATTTCCTGTCTTGCAACTTTTCCGGAAGAACTGCTACTTTTCATTGCCTCAGCTATAAGGCGTTTGATTTCCCTGTCAAGGGCATCTACCTGCTTTTTCTTCGATGCCAGTTCCCTCTCATACTTTGTACGGCTCCTCTTCAGAAGATTCACAGTCTGAGATGACTGCACTTCCTCTTTCTGAAGAGCAGAAAGCTCCGACTGACGCTCCCTGCGTACCTTTTCTGCTGAAGATTTGAGTTTCTGAAGCTTCTCCTTCCTTGCTTCAAGTTCCTCCCTTGCCTCCCTGATATTGTCAGCCTGCCGCTTCATTTCACTGGATAGGTTCTTGAAGTAGCTGTATCTGCGGAAAGCCTGTCCTAAGTTATCGCTGGCCAGTATGTACATATACCAGACTTTCGCATCCCTGTTCTTGTACGCACTCAATACCAGTTTCTCATAATATCTGGAAAGAGTATCTATCCGTGCATTCAGCTTGTTGATTTTCTTCTGAGACAGGTATATTTCATCTGAATACTGCCTTATCAGCCTGTCGCTTTCAGCGACCAGAGCCCGTCTGTTGGCAATTTTTGCTTTTATCAAAGTAAGTTTTGACAAAGCACTGCGACTTTTTGATTCATTTTCAGAAAGCTGCCTGTCCAATATCTCGATATCCCTTTCAAGACGTGCTTTTCTCTCCTCATGCGAAGAAATATCCTGCGCATAAAGAAAGTTTCCTGAAAGGAATGCCATTGTTATAAGAATGACGTATAATATTCTGGTTTTCATTTACTTCTTCATTTCTTTCTTTCGTCTGGCTATTTTAGCATCCAGATCAGGAATCTCTCCATTATTCTTCAATTTTGCCTGATTCCAGTAAACCATCGCCAGATCATAGTCTTCCAATGCAAACAAGACTTCTGCATAATGATCCAGAATCACGACACTCTCCTTTCCACCATAAAGCATTGCATGCTTGAAAAGAGGCTTAGCCTCCTCAGGTCTGCCGAGCAAATATAAAATCCAGGCATATGTATCAAGATAAGTAGGGTTATCCGGCTCTTTATCCACTGTCAGCTTACTCATTGCCGAAGCTTTTTTAAGCTTCCTTTTCTCAAGGCTTAAGTAATAAGCATAGTTATTCAGTACCGGAGCATAGTCCGGCTTGAGTTTCAATGCGTTTTCATAAGCCTTATATGCCTTTTTATTATCACCCTTCTGATGATAAATATCACCCATTGTAGAATATGCGGTTACCGTTTTTACAGTATCTCCGGCAGCTGCCTTAATCTGTATATTACAGTTTTCCAACACGTTGGCATAATCGCCTTTATTATAGTACGCCAGGCTTGCAAGTTCCAGAAATGCAAGTTCACGCGGGAATTTCCTGAACGAAGCTTCAGACTCAGCGGCAAGAGCATCCCAATCCTTAGAGTACATAAGCATCTCAACATAGTTGGCCGCAGCTGATACACTTTCAGGATATATATCTCTGTTATGACGGAAATAGTTCAAAGCCTTTTCGTTACGCCCTGTACTGAAATAATACACGCCTGCAGTCACCAATGCCGAACTGTCGTTAGGATGAACCTCAAGAGTCCTTGTCATCATACTGTCAACCCTCGGCATAAAGGATTTGAGGAACATAGGGTCCGCCCTCTGAATAATGGCCTTCAGATAATCACATTTACCGTCAACAGAAATCATTTCATCTGAAAGAAACTCATTTATCACTTTGAAATAGCTGTCATATTTTCTTGTAACCCTGAAAGCCTCGGCCTTTCCAAGCAACGCCGGTGCGAATCCAGGCTCCAGATCCAGAGCTTCATCGTATAGTTTCACAGCCAGTGAATCATTATACATAGACATCTGATAATCCCCCAAAACAGACAAGACTTGAGGAGAAGAGTATTCTTTATTATACTCCTCAAGACTTGAATATGCTTCTTTTTCCTTTCCCTGACGCGCCAAAAGCTGGAACCTGGTCATAGCCGTAGCATCATTCCTGCCTGATACCGTTTCAATCTGCGTAAGAGTTTCCAAAGCCTTTTCAACCTGATTCTCAGCCAGGTAAAGTTCTATAAGATTATAATAAAGCTCACTCCTCTTAGGAAAATCCTTCAACAAATCCTCATATATCGCAATTGTCAGTTCCCTACGGTCTGAAGCAGCATAAATCATAGCCAGCCTATAGCGGTACCAGAAATTCCCACGATCCAGTTCCGATGCTATTTTCAACTCTTTTTCCGCTGACAGCTTATCTCCAAGACAAAAATACGAAAGGCCGAGATAGTAGTGTGCAGCATCGTTTTCCGGAGATTCTGCCACAACTTTTTTCAAAATCCCGGCAGCACCATCAAAATCATTTGCATCATATTTCTCAACGGCAGAAACTACCTGATTCTCATAAACATACTCTTTATCCTGAGCTGAAACAGTACAAAAACCGGTAAGCAGGATTGCAAGAGAAAAAAATATATTCGATAATTTGTTGTTCTTTGTCATATAATAATTCTTTGACAGCCTGAAATCAAAAGCTTGTATTACAGTTAGCGCATCTATGCAAAAATAGTACATTTCTGGCAATTGTCGGCGTTTTTATTGGCATTCCAGATTTAATGAGGTATTTTTGACAAAAGCGGCAAAGCCGATGCAACATTTCCAACTGTGATTGCATCTGATGTTTGCATAATTGAAAAAACGAAGAATTAGAGACAGACTGTGACCGGGACCTCAGAGCAACAATTGATTGATCTGTGCATTAAAGGAGACAGAATAGCCCAGAGGGCCATATACGACCGTCTGGCACCACGTATGTTTTCTGTGTGCATAAGATATGTCTGCGACCGTATGGTTGCTGAAGACATACTTCAGGACGGCTTTATCACTCTGTTCTCAAAAATAGGCAGCTACAAGGGAGACGGCTCCTTCGAAGGCTGGGCACGAAAGATCTTTGTCAACACTGCCCTAATGTATCTTAGGAAGAAAGATGCTCTGAAAATGAGCGAAGAGCTGGAAAATGCCCGTAATCTTAGTTCTGATTTATCGTCTCAAATGCAGAACATAGGTTATAAGGAGCTGATGAAACTCATCACTTCTCTTCCTGCCGGATTCCGCACAGTTTTCAATATGTACGTAATAGAAGGATATTCCCACAAAGAAATTGCCGATATGATGAGCATAACGGAAACGACATCCAGGACTCAGTTAAGCAGGGCAAGATTGTGGTTGCAGAGTAAAATTAAAGCACAGGAAAATGCGTAAAGAGGACGACAAGTTCGATATGATGGTAAGGTCAATCCTTGATAACGGACAGGAAGAAGTTCCTGCCCGCGTATGGGATTCCGTAAATTCAAGGTTGGACAGCATCGACACTCCAGTCATAGATAAAAACACGAAACCTTTAATCATCTGGCTGAAAAATACCGGAATAGGACTTGCCGCAGCCGCCGCAGTGACAACTTCAGTAATCTTCAGCGGAATAACAAGAAATGATGACTCGATACAGGACAACACTCTTGCTGTTGTGGAACCGCAGCATTCAGTAACTGACGGAAACCAGGATGGCATGTCTCCTGAGAAAGTCATTATAGCCGATGCTATGGCAACAGGTTCCGTATCAGGAAAGTCTCATAAATACCAGCCAAAAGGATCGACTAATAATATCCCTGACAATCTGCCGGTTACATCAATAACAATGGCAGAAGCTTCGTTGGACGCCGACGCTCCAGAAAATGAAGACGCCATAGAAATCAACAAAGAAGAAACCACAGCATCAGAAGGAAAAGCTCCTGCAGACGGTAAATCCGTTGAAAGTAAAAGACTCAATACTGATAACGACTATATTCTGGACAATCCTTTCGATGATTTTCCGGAAGATGAAAATACAGAAAAAAAACGGATTAAGACATCGCTTGCAATTTTTGGCAATGCTACTAGCAACTCTAACGCAGAAAGGCTTAGGGATCTTTCTTTCAGGGCACCAGGCGCACCTGCCAAAAGCACCGTGACAGAAAGCGGAGATTCCAAATACGGCATTCCTGTCTCTTTCGGAATAGGGGCAAAACTTTTGTTCACAAAGCATTGGTCAATGAGCATAGGACTCAACTATACCTTTTTGTCGCGTACCTTCGATGGAAACTTCTATGACGTAAAAGAAGACGGAACATATACGAATACTCATTTTACGGATATACGCAACACACAGAACTACATAGGTATTCCTCTGAATGTATATTACAGTGTAATACAAGGTAGTTTTGTAGACTTCTACGCATACGCAGGAGGAAGCGCCGAATACTGTCTCAACAACAAATACAATATGAGCAGTGCAGAAGGCAATTTCACACATAAAGGAGATGCCGGATCATTCCAGTTCTCGGCCAATATCGGAATAGGCGTGGAATTCATTATAGCACAAAGATTTGGAATCTATATCGATCCTAGTGTAAGATATTATTTCAGAAACAGCAGGGCTCCAAAAAGCATAAGAACTGACCAGCCGCTTATGCTTGCATTCGAAGCCGGTCTGAGAATAAGGTTCTAATAAAGTCCTTCAAAAGAGGCCTAGAATCTCAGGAACTTTCTAAGTTCAGGACATTCCGCATCTGTGAGTTCCTGCCTGGACCCGTTCCATAATATCCGGCCCTCATAGACGAAACTGATATTGTCTCCGATTGTCCTGATAGAATTCATATCGTGGGTATTTATTACAGTTGTCATATTATACTCACGCGTTATCTCGGAAATAAGCTCATCTATCAGCGAAGATGTATATGGGTCTAGTCCGGAATTAGGCTCATCACAGAAAAGATAATCCGGATTAAGCGCTATGGCTCTTGCAATTCCGACCCTTTTCTGCATACCTCCGCTCAATTCGTCAGGCAGTTTATTTTCCGAATCCCTGACATTGACTCTCTCAAGACAAAACCTTGCCCTTTCTATTTTTTCCTTCCGGCTCCAGTCAGTACAGAAATCCATAGGAAACATAATGTTTTCCAATACCGTAGCAAAATCAAACAATGCACTTGCCTGAAACAAAAGACCTATTCTCTGACGCAGCTTCTTCTTTTCGACATAACTCATTGATGACAGATTCTCATCACCATACCATATATTCCCCGCATCAGGTTCATGCAGTCCTATCAAAGTCCTCAGCAAGACAGTCTTGCCGCTTCCACTGGCACCTATCACCATATTGCATTTTCCCGGCTCATAGACCACTGATATGTCCTTAAGGATTTCTTTTCCGCCGAAGCCCTTGAAAAGATGTTCTACCTTTATCATATTAGAAACTGACTAATAAAGCATCAACTGCGTAATTATAAGATCAAACATAAGTATCAATATACTTATGGTAACAATAGCCTTTGTACTTGCTGTTCCCACACCTAGTGACCCTCCTACAGCATAATAACCTCTGAAAGAAGCTATTGAAGATATCAAAAAACAGAAAACCGACATCTTGAAGCCGCTGTAAAACACAAAAAAACCATTGAAGCAATACTTGATACCTTCTATATACTGGGGAAGTCCTATTATACCTGTCAACGCCACCACAAGACATCCGCCCAAAAGTCCGAAAGCCAGACTTAGCAGCATCAGAAGGGGACTGAGAAAAGTCACAGAGACCAATTTGGGAAGTACCAGAAAACCGGCAGAATTGACCCCCATCATTTCCATAGCATCAATCTGGTCAGTAATCCTCATGCTTCCTATTTCAGAAGATATGTTTGATCCCATTTTTCCGGCAAGAATCAAGGCTACTATCGTCGAGCAGAACTCAAGGATGAGGATCTCTCTGGTCATAAAGCCTATATTCATCTTGTCAATCAACGGATTTTCCATATTAGAGGCAATCTGGATTACAAGGACTCCACCTATGAAAAGCGAGATTACACAAACCAAAAGCACTGAAGAAAGAATAAGCTTGTCTGCCTCGACCAGGAACTGCCGCCAGAAAATACTCCACTTCTCCGGTTTTTTGAAAACCACTTTCAGAAAAAGCAGATATCTGCCTACTGACTCTAAAAAATCCTTTATAATCATATCCAGAACGTAAAAATCGCAGACGGCAAATTTACGAAAGTGTTTTGATTTCACCACTTTTTTCTGATTCTTAAGCTTTTTTCCCTTTTTGAAGTGAATCTTTGAGAAAAAAATATGATTACAAACATTTATGGAGCAAAGTGCATAGGAATCAATGCTATACCTGTAACTGTAGAAGTGGACATAACATCCGGAATAGGAATCCATCTGGTAGGACTTGCAGACATCGCCGTAAAAGAAAGCCTGCTAAGGACAGTAACTGCCCTTCAAAGTCTCGGATACAGAATCCCTGGTAAGAAAATAGTGATAAACCTTGCTCCGGCAGACATGCATAAAAAAGGAAGCGGCTACGACTTGCCAATAGCAGTGGGAATCATATCAGCATCCATGCAGGAGGAATTCTCTGAAAAGAACAGATTCATAATAATGGGAGAGCTCGGCCTGGACGGCTCCGTCAGACCAGTGCCCGGGGCCTTGCCGATATCGGAAATGGCATCAGCAATGGGGTTTTCCGGATGCATATTACCGGCTGAATCTGCCAAAGAAGCATATGAAAACAGTTCTGTATCAGTATATGGCGTCGAAAACCTGAAAGAAGTTGTAGAGATACTGAAAGATACGGAAGAAAGCGAAAGATTCCGGATCAACGGAAACTCAAATCATGATATATCAAGTCACGAAGCCAAAGATTACCCGGATTTTGCGGACATATACGGACAGGAAGGTGCCAAACGGGGACTTGAAATAGCCGCTGCAGGAGGCCACAATGTCCTTATGATTGGCCCTCCCGGATCAGGAAAAAGCACTCTTGCAAAGGCTTTGCCTGGAATCCTGCCGTCTATGACCACTGAAGAAGCCCTTCAGACCAGCAAGATTTATTCGGTAGCCGGCAAAACCGGACAAAACTACGGACTTATAAGGGAAAGACCTTTCAGGGCACCGCATCACAGCACTTCTGCAGCTGCAATGATAGGAGGCGGATCAGACATCATTATCCCCGGCGAAATCTCACTTGCCCACAACGGCGTACTTTTCCTGGACGAGTTCTGTGAAATGCCGAAAAAAGTAATGGAGTCCCTCAGAGGTCCCATTGAAGACCGTCAGGTGACAATCTCTAGACTGAGGACCAAAGTATGCTTTCCATCGTCATTCATGCTGGCAGCTGCTACAAATCCATGCCCGTGCGGATACTATGGAGACGGGGACAAATGTATCTGTACTCCTGTAAAGCGGGATTCTTATCTGGCACGTCTCTCAGGCCCTATTATGGACAGAATCGACATACATCTGTGGCTCAAGCCTGTAGAGACAGCAAGGCTGATAGACAGATGCAAATCAGAACCAAGTTCAGTCATAGCAGCCAGAGTGGCCGATGCAAGAAATATTCAAAAAAAACGGTTTTCAGGAACTGGTATTTTCACAAACGCCGAAATGTCAGGCAAAATGACCGGTGTTTTCTGCAAGCTGGACGCTGAATGCAAGGAATACTTGAAAAAGACTGTCGATACTATGGGGCTTTCTGCAAGAGCCTGCCACAGGATACTGAAAATCTCAAGAACAATCGCCGATCTTGACAATGAGCCTGAAATTACTATAGGGCATTTATCAGAAGCTTCCGCATACAGATTTCTGGACAAAAGGAACAGGGATGGAATATAAAGACCCTTTTTATTTGTACATTTGCCAATCAAACCGAGAAGCTGTTTAAATTTTATCATCAGAAAATTTCAAACAGCTTCTTAACCAAACTCTTTTTAAAGACCTGGATATATGACAAAAAACATTATAGTCGCCATTGCCGACAATTATGCAATAGGCAAAGACAACTCTCTGCTATGGCACATATCCGAAGACCTGAAGTTTTTCAAAAGGACGACGATGGGATGCACTGTGATAATGGGCAGGAAGACTTTCGAATCCATAGGCAGGGCTCTCCCGGGAAGATTGAATATAGTGGTGACACGTGGCAGCACCTGCTCTTTCCCTGAAGGTGTCCGCACGGCAAACAGTGTGGATGAAGCTTTCAGAGTAGCCGAATCTGCAGGCAAAGACTGTTTCGTCATAGGAGGAGGGGAGATTTACCGTCAGACACTTTCTATGATTGACAATCTGTATGTAACTGAAGTTCATACAGTAATAAAGGATGCTGACACTTTTTTCCCTGAAATAGATCCTGAAATATGGAGCAAAACCAAGCTTTCAGAAATGCAGAAGGACGAAAAAAGCGGATATGGATTTGAATTCGTAACCTATACAAGAAAAAATCCATGATTTCAGTTTCACTTCAGAAAGTAAGCTGATTTTTGCCTTATGAAAAATAACATAACTGTAAAATGAAACGACTTGTTCTTATAACCCTTGCACTATCTTTATCCGTTCTGTCATACTCTCAGAAAAAAACACACCGGAGCCTGGATGAGGTGGAGGCTTTCCTTTCCGACTCTCTTGACAATAGGAGGGAAATCCTGGAAACCCTGCGGAATCTCCCCAACATAGAAGTCGGAAAAGGCGTTACTTTCCGACCGAAAAACAACATCTATGAGATGACACTCCGCTTCAGGATGCAGAACATGCTCGGGCTGAATTTCGGAGAAAGATTCAATCACACTTCTACAGAAGCCCAGGTGAAAAGACTGCGGCTCAGGTTTGACGGATATATTTTCTCACCTAAAATCATTTACTCGATACAACTCGGATTTTCAAGCTATGATGCCAAACCGGTTCCTAACGGCAATGTCAACATCATACGGGACGCCATCATATACTATGTTCCGAACCCGTCATGGAACATAGGTTTCGGCCAGACAAAAGTCAAGACAAACAGGGCAAGAATCAACTCGTCCAGCGCACTCCAGTTCGTTGACAGGAGCATAGTGAACAGCGAGTTCGGAGGAGACAGGGATTTCGGTTTCTTCGGTGAGTACAACTACGGAGATTACGACTCTTTCGCACTTGCCGCCAAGGCATCGGTAACCCTCGGGGAAGGAAGAAACTGGAACAAATCCTCATTCGGCGGCTTTGCATACAACGGACGTCTTGAACTGTATCCGTTGGGAAGAATGCACGGAAAAGGAGAATACATCGAAGGTGACCTTGAATGGGAGGAAACCCCGAAACTGATGATTGGCGGAGGCTATACTTTCAATCACAAGTCACAGAGAGACCAAGGATGGAAAGGAGACCCGCTTGATGACGGCATAACACGCAATATAGGTTCTTACTATGCCGACCTGATATTCAAATACAGAGGCTTTGCCCTTGCAGCTGACTATCTCGGACGATATACTCCTCATTCACCTGTAATCAGTGAAGACTGTTACATTTACACAGGATCAGGTCTCAATGTACAGGGCAGCTACCTTTTCGACAGGAAATGGGAGCTGGCAGTCAGGAACTCCACTATGTTTGCAGACAGCAGAATAAGCAGTCTGGCAGGCTACAAGACATGGAATCAGAGTACGATAGGTGTCACCAGATACATCATAGGCCACAGCCTTAAAGTACAGCTGGATGTTTCATACAACCACAGGAACGGAACCCTTCCTACCACATCCGCATACGATCGCTGGGGTATCAGGCTGCAGCTGGAACTCGGACTGTAAATCACACTACCAGCCATAAAGTTAACCAAAGTACATTCTATGAAAAATATTCTAACCTGCATATTTTCAGTCTTTTGATTATCTCAGCATCGTCATGCACCGAAAGCCCAGCCGAGGACTTGCTGGATATGGCAGAAACAGGGATGGAAGTCTCGCCGGAGAAATCTTTGGCCGTCTTGGAATCCATAGACAGGGCATCCTTAAACTCCAGAAGGCATGGAACTCCCGACGAAAGGATGCTCGCTTACTACTATAACGGCATAGTCTATTCATTTTCCGGTGATTCGGAACAGGAAATGCAAAACTTTACGGTACATCTCCCATATCTTGGAGATGCCCATGCCTGGATCCAACTTGTGTATATACTTGACATATTGGAGAGCGAACTCCTTGAGGTAACTGACTTTCAATGACTGTAATACATAACAGAAAATCTAAAACTTAATTATAGAAACAAAAGACATTGCCACTGTCTTACAGAACAGTGACGATGTCTTTCATTTCTTTCCTCGCAGTGCGCTGTGAAGGCTCTTCTGCTACATAGCCTATAGGAATTATCGCTACCGGATACTGTCCTTCAGGCAGAGTGAAATTGGCCTCGAATATCTCCGGGATGAAATTGCATACCCAGCAGCTTCCAAGCCCCATATCAGCTGCGGCAAGACATATATGCTCAGAAGCAATCGCTGCATCGACATCAGCGTGACTTTTTCCGTCTGCCCTGCGAACCCAGGCCTCTAATGGCTCTGCACACACGACTATATAAAGAGGGGCTGTCTTGAACCAGTCTTTTTTATAGCATTCCTGCAGTTTCAGTTTCTGTTCCTCACTCTTTATTACCAGAAAACGCCATGGCTGGAAGTTTACTGCAGAAGGTGCAATCCTCGCACACTCAAGGATATAATCCAGTTTTTCCTGCTCGACTTCAGTGCTTGCATAACTCCTGGCTGAGTATCTTTTTTGTGACAATTCAAGAAAATTCATATTGTATATTTCTAAAGTTTCATCAAATATAAAGAATATTCCCGGCAATAAAGAAAGGACCTGGCAAAACCATACGGTCCCGTCAGGTCCTTCGTTAAAGTCAAGATTCTACTCGTCCTTGTCATGCTCCATATAAGCCTTTAGCAGCTTATCCTGAACATCTGCAGGAACAGGCTGATAATCAGCAAATTCCATACTAAATGTAGCACTTCCTGAAGACAGTGAGCTGAGAGTCGTCGAATACTTGTAAAGCTCTGCATGCGGAAAACGAGCCTTGATGACCTCGAATCCCTTGTCGCTTCCCATTCCCTCTATCAGAGCCCTGCGGTTCTGAAGATCGGACATACAGGCTCCCATATAATCTGAAGGAGTCATCACGTCAAGAGTATAGATAGGCTCCATAATCTTCGGTCCTGCGTTGCGGAATGCCTCTTTGAAAGCATTTCTGGCAGCAAGCACGAATGAGATTTCATTTGAATCTACAGGATGCATCTTTCCGTCATATACATACACACGGATATCTCGAGCAAGAGATCCGGTAAGAGGCCCTTCACTCATCTTATCCATAATTCCTTTCAGAATAGCCGGCATAAATCTGGCATCGATAGCACCTCCTACAATACAGTTATAGAACTCGAGTTTTCCGCCCCAATCCAATTCATAAACCTCTTTTCCCTTGATATTCAGCACCATTTCCTTGCCGTCAATCTTGAATTTGTTGGTAGCTTCAACCCCTTCTACGATAGGGCATATAAGGAGATGAACCTCGCCGAACTGACCTGCACCTCCAGACTGTTTCTTATGCCTGTAAGATGCTGCCGCCACTTTCGTTATGGTTTCTCTGTATGAAATTCTCGGAGCGAACAGGTCAATCTCTATCTTGTTCTCGTTCTTCAGTCTCCATTTTATGACATTGATATGCTGCTCTCCCTGTCCCTTTAGGATGGTCTGCTTAAGTTCCTTTGAATACTCCACTATAATGGTCGGATCCTCTGCGGACATCTTGTTGAGAGCCTCTCCCATCTTTTCTTCGTCTTTCTGCTCCTTGGCCTTGATGGCTGTACGGAACTTGGATTTAGGGAAGACGATATTTTCATAAACGATTTCAGTACCAGGCTGAGACAGAGTAACATTGGTCTTTGCAGCACGAAGTTTTACAGTACAGCCGATATCTCCTGCATAAAGATCTGTAACTTTCTCCTTCTTTTTTCCAGCCACAGCATAAATAGTGGTTATCCTTTCCTTGTCTCCGGTCTCGGCATTTTCCAGATCCTGGCCTTCCGTCAATTCTCCGGACATAACCTTGAAGTATGCGACTTCACCGAGATGCGGCTCCACCGCTGTCTTATATATGAAAAGTGAAGTAGGAGCATCCTGCTTGCACTCCATTTCTTTTCCGTCCTTTGTCCTGGCCTTTCTTTCGGCAGGAGAAGAAGCCACCTTTATAGTGAACTCCATAAGTCTCTTGACTCCTATGTCTTTCTTTGCAGACAGACAGAACACAGGAAGTACATTTCCTTCCTTACATCCTATACCGATTCCCTTTCTGATTTCATCTTCTGTCAAAGCTCCTGATTCAAAGAACTTTTCCATAAGGGTATCGTCATATTCTGCCGCCCTCTCGATAAGCGCAGATCTGAGTTCCTCGGCCTCATCCCTGTACTGTTCCGGTATTTCAAGGTCTTCACGTGTTCCGTTATCATCCTTGAAATGATAATACTTCATCTTAAGCACATCAATGAACCCGTCAAATGCAGCTCCTGGATTTACCGGAAACTGTATGATAACCGGCTTTTTGCCGAATGTATCCTTCATTGATTCCAGTGTGCTTTCCCAGGACGCCTTCTCTCCATCCAACTGGTTAATTCCTATAATAAGAGGTATGCCATACTGAGACGCATAGCGTGCGAATATTTCTGTTCCTACCTCCACTCCCTGCTGTGCATTTATGACCAGAACTCCGGTATCACATACCTTGAATGCCGATACGGCTCCTCCCACGAAGTCATCTGCACCCGGAGTGTCAATAAGGTTAAACTTTGTATCCATAAACTCTGTATAGAGAGGAGTTGCGTAGATAGACCTCTGATTCATCTGCTCTATTTCAGAATTGTCGGAAACAGTGTTCTTTCCCTCGACAGTGCCTCGCCTATCTATAACTTTACCTTCGTAGAGCATCGCTTCAGATAATGTGGTTTTACCTGACTTGGTACTTCCAAGCAGAACCACATTACGGATGTTGTTAGTGGAATACGCTTTCATTCGCTTGTAATTTTGTTACTAATTATGGTTCGTTAATGCTTTCAATCCGTCAGCATCGAAGCAAATCTAACAAAATTTAACAGTAAAAACAATAAAAAATCATAGTTTTATTCCATACTTTTCCATAAAACATAAAGCAGTACTATCCCTATAGGCTTTCAAAATATCACTTCCGGCATATCCTATGGTATCCATAAGATATTCATCAAACTCTTCTTCCCCGACTCCCAGCCAACTGCAGATATTTTCAAATGTAAGTCCGGGGTCCATATAGACTTTTTCGTTTTCCAAAAGATTTCCGAACATAAGGAATTTTTCTTCATCCATACTTTTTATTTTTTTGCAAAACTGGATAAATTACAGTTAATGACCACAACATATTGTCTTTTTGTGGTGAAATCCGACTATTGTTTTCTGTTTTTTATAATAATTTCCGTTTTTACAATATTTTATTGTCTTTGACAACAATTTATTGTCACTCTGAAGGATATGCAAATGATACTTTTGCAATTGTACAGACATTCTTTAGAAATGGACAACAGTATTGTCAAACAAAATATAATCGCCAGAAGGAAAGAGCTCAAGCTGACTCAGGCAGAAATGGCTGAAAGGCTGGGTATGTCTCGCAACGCATACAGAAGCATTGAGCGTGGTGAGACAAGGCTGATAAATGAAAATATCGACAGAATTGCCTCTATTCTTGACAATACAGCCGAAGAACTTGTTCTCGGTTATATCCCTTTACAGACTGGTGAAAAGATTCTGGAGGAAATGAAAGAGGAACTGTATTCCAGGTCAAGAAACAGAGAATTGGAGTATGAAGATCATATAAACCTGTTAAAACTTCAGGTTTCCTCACTTGAGAGCAGGATTGCACTGCTTGAAGACCTTGTCAGGACAAAAGATGAGATAATCACTATGCTGAAAAAGCGAGAGGAAAGGTAAAATACTTACCTTTGCAGAATGCAAACTTCAATTTTTCTTAAAGACAGACTTAATGACGGTGTTATTGAAGCCGGATGCGACGAGGCTGGCAGAGGGCCTCTTGCAGGAGCTGTTTTCGCTGCTGCGGTAATCCTTCCGGAAGGCTTCAGCCACCCTCTTCTGAACGATTCCAAGAAGATGAGCAGGAAAGCCCGTGAGGAACTCCGTCCCATAATAGAACGTGAAGCTGTTTCTTTTGCTGTGGAAATGGTATCCCCGGAAGAAATAGACTCCATAAATATACTTAATGCTTCTATCGCTGGAATGTGGCGCTCTGTAATGAGATTATGCACGGTTCCGGAATTCCTGCTGATAGACGGCAACCGATTTAAGCCGTATGGTATGATTCCGTCTGTCAAGGATAATGCCGGCAAAACCGGCCACGCATGTCCCTGGAATAATCCTGAAACCGTAAAAAAATATGAATCAATCCCTTACAGTTGTATTGTAAAAGGTGACGCGACGTTTGCTTCGATTGCAGCAGCATCCGTGCTGGCCAAGACCTATAGGGATGAATATATGGAAAGAATCGCAAAGGAATATCCTATATACGGCTGGGACAAGAATATGGGATATCCAACCAAAGAGCACATTGATGCTGTACGCAAATATGGATACTCTCCTTATCATAGGAAAAGTTTTCATGTAAAAGAACTGGAACCGACTCTGTTCTGAAAACTTTTTTCTATTTTTGTCCGGCTTAGGATATTTTGAAACCATATAATGATATTTTTTCAAAAATCTTAAGTTTATTAACTGATATTATGTATTTTCAATCATTATGAAAAAAATTCTTTGTACCGTTGCGGCCCTGTCTCTGTTTATGACAGGAGTTAGGGCTGATGAGGGCATGTGGATGCTTCCTCTGCTGCAGAAAATGAATATCAAGACAATGCAGGATGGGGGATGCAAGTTGACTGCCGAGCAGATCTACAGCATTAACAACACATCCCTGAAAGATGCCATCGTACATTTCGGAAGAGGATGTACTGGTGAAATAATCTCAAATGAAGGCCTCCTTGTGACAAACCATCACTGCGGATATGGAAACATTCAGGCACTCAGTTCAGTAGAGCATGACTACCTGAAAGATGGATACTGGGCCATGAACAGAAGCGAGGAACTGCCTTGCAAAGGACTTACAGTAACTTTCCTCGAGAGTTTCACTGATATTACAGATATTCTTGCAAAGGTAGAAAAGTCAGCAAGAAAGCAGTATCGTGACAGTCTTGACATTGACAGACTCGTCTTCAAGGCACGCGAAGCAAAAGAAGCAGAACTCCGTGCAAATGCAGAAAAGGAGCATCCTCACTGCGATGTCATTTTCGTATCTTTCTATAATGAGAATGTCCGCTATATGATTGTCAACAAGACATATAAGGATATTCGTTTCGTTGGCGCACCGCCTTCATCAATAGGAAAGTTCGGAGCAGATACCGACAACTGGATGTGGCCTCGCCATACAGGAGACTTCTCTATGTTCCGTGTATATGCTGACAAGGACAATAATCCTGCAGAGTACTCGAAGGACAATGTCCCTTACAAGGCAAAGAACCACCTCACCATTTCCCTCAAAGGAGTAAAAGAAGGTGACTACACTATGATTATGGGATACCCGGGAAGAACAAACCGCTTCTTTACTTCGCCTGAACTTAAAAACCTTCTTGATAAACAGGATATTTCTATTGCAGCACGTACCATCCGCCAGAATATAATGATGGAAGATATGCTTGCCGACCCTAAAGTAAAGATTCAGTATGCAAGCAAATATGCTCGCTCTTCCAACGGATGGAAAAAATGGATAGGCATGAAGCAGGCATTTGCAAAGCTTGATGTCATTGGCAGGGCTGAAAAAGAAGAAGCTGATTTCATGGCATGGGTAAACTCCTCTAAAAAACGTCAGAAAGCATACGGCAACGCACTTTCTACTATCAAGGAAGGTATTACTTCCAACGAAAACGAATCTAAGGTATTCACTACTCTTATGGAGTCAGTTGCAGGCATAGAACTGAGCACTTTTGCAATCCAGTTCAACAATCTGACCAAAAAAGCAGTCAAAGAGGCAGAAGGGAAAGATACTCTTGAAGCTATGAAAGAGACTCTCGCAGCCATGTCAGCCCTTTACAAGGATTATTCTGCATCTACAGACCAGAAAGTAGCCAAGGCAATGATGAAATATTACAGGGAAAATACTGACAGCAGATATTACCTGAAGGGTATTTCAGATGATTTTGCCACAATGGATATAGACGCATATGTTGACAGACTTTATTCCGAAAGTGTCTTCACTTCAGAAGAGAAGCTTGCAAAGGCTGTTGCAAGCGGAAATTCTGCCACCATTTTCAATGATCCTGCCCTGATGCTTGCCAAAGCTTACTCTCAGATTACCATGAAGCTATATCCTTCAATAGTAAAGAGCAACCAGATGCTGGCACAGGGAAGAAAGGCCTACACGGCAGGACTTCTCGAGTGGAAAAAGGACCAGCCTTCATATCCTGATGCCAACTCCACTATGAGACTTACATACGGACATGTAAAAGGATATTCTCCTAAGGAGGCGGTCATCTACAAGTATTACACTACTTTGGACGGAGTGATGGAAAAGGAAGATCCGAACAACTGGGAATTTGTAGTTCCTGCCAAACTCAAGGAACTTTGGGAAAACAAGGATTTCGGACAGTATGCAATGGCTGACGGTAAAATGCCTCTTGCTTTTCTCTCGAACAACGACATTACAGGAGGAAATTCAGGCAGTCCTATAATGAACGCCGAAGGCCAGCTCATAGGTCTTGCATTTGACGGAAACTGGGAGTCAATGAGCAGCGACATAATGTTCGAACCGGATCTCCAGAGATGTATCAATGTGGATATCAGATATGTGCTTTTCATCGTAGATAAATTCGGAGGAGCAGGCTATCTGCTTGACGAAATGACTATCGTCAAATAATAAGAAAGCACATAACAAGATTTCCAATAGTTACAAACATTTGAAAATGAAAGAAAACGAGGTAATGAAAATGCTTTATGACGTTCAGCACCCTGCTAAAGGGGATAAGAATGTCGTAGAGCTGGGGATGGTGGAAAAGGTAGAATGCGGAGAAGGCAGGGTGACAGTCACCCTTGCCTTTTCTAAGCATAGAGACCCTCTCGCCGAATATCTTATCGGAAGCACCAAAGCTGCCATAATAAGGCACGCTCCAGGCACGGAAGTAGAGGTCAGGACTGTAATCCGCGACGAGGCAAAGAAAAAACCTGCTGGACTTGACCTGGGTCTGGAAGAAATTGGAAATGTAAAACACATTATAGGCATAGCTTCAGGAAAAGGAGGAGTAGGCAAATCTACAGTAGCTGTTAATCTGGCCATTGCGTTGGCACGTGCCGGTTATAAAGTAGGTCTTGCAGATGCCGATGTCTATGGCCCGTCTGTACCTAAAATGACAGGCACGGAATCCGAAATGCCTGATGCTTTTCAGGAAGGGGACAGGGAAGTAATCATGCCTCTGGAAAAATACGGTGTAAAATGGATGTCAATCGGCTATTTCGCCAAACCTGAACAGGCTCTTATATGGAGAGGTCCAATGGCATGCAATGCACTTAAGCAAATGATTCTCCAGGTGCGTTGGGGAGAACTGGACTTCCTTCTGATCGATATGCCTCCTGGAACAGGTGACATACATATCAGTCTTGTTCACGATATACCACTGAGTGGTGCGGTAATAGTCAGTACGCCTCAGGCTGTTGCTTTGGCAGATGTTGAAAAGGGTGTCAATATGTTCAGGAATGACAGCATAAAAAAGCCTATTTTCGGTCTTGTGGAAAATATGGCATGGTTCACTCCTGAAGAACTTCCTGAAAACCGATATTATATATTCGGAAAAGACGGCGGTCTTGAAATGGCAAGGAAATATGACATTCCGCTTCTCGGACAGGTACCTATCGTGCAGAGCATACGCGAAGGAGGGGACAAGGGAGAACCTGTAGCCCTTTCAAACCGCCCTGACGGATTGGCATTTATGGAGATTGCCGCAAAACTTGCAGAAAAAGTTACAGAATAGTACGTGTTTCAGTTTCTTTTCAGAATCTGTAAAGATATTTGCATTACGAAATCATAAACAAATAATATTACAGACAATGAAAAAGATTTTTATAACACTGGCAATCATTACGACCTGCATTTTGTCCATTGACACAAATGCCCAGGAGAGACCATCTACTTTTGACAAACTACCTGCTGCTGCCCGCGAATTTCTGAACATGCACTTCAAAGGACTTACCATAGCATTTATCGTGGAAGACCCGAAAATGACAGGAATGGAATATGAAGTGACATATACGGACCGGACAGAAGTTGATTTCAATGCATCAGGGGTGTGGAGCAGTATAGAACGCAAATACAGCGCTGTACCTGCCTCTGTCATTCCGAAGCAGATTTCTGACTTCATTTCAAACGGCAATTATTCCGGACAGCATATCAGGAAAATTGAAAAAGAAAGACAGTCATGGGAAGTGGAATTGAGCAACGGACTGGAACTTAAGTTTGACAATCAGTTCAATATGCTTGGATACGATAACTAAATCCACTTATCAAGACATTCCGGAAATATATCAGATAGGAGAAATATCCCGCGTTCGAAAAGACTCGCGGGATTTTCTTATATATAGTTTCATGACATCCTCTGGAAGTGTGCAGTTCCTCACAAACTTTCTTGTCATCTCCGGATACTTGGCTAGTGCAGTAGCCAGAAACCACGCAACCCCCATCCTGACATAGTAAGGAGGCTGGCCTATAGCCGTACCTGCACGGCCTCCTGACAGGCCATAAGACAAGATACCACAGCAGCCTTTACCAGGCAGAACCGAAGATACTACAGAAGCAGGCGGAACAGATGATGGAGCAGGAGGCTGGAAGTCGGAATTGATTCTACTGAAATCTATTGCATTTATTTTACGGAATACTTCCGGAAGATAAATCTCGTCCATAAGATAACTCATAGACATTATGA
Organism: uncultured Bacteroidales bacterium; assembly: GCA_937890845.1. GTDB lineage: Bacteria > Bacteroidota > Bacteroidia > Bacteroidales > UBA932 > Cryptobacteroides. Next base: position 32,858 of record CALADR010000166.1, read on the forward strand.
CTGCAAAACGTACTTCAAACTCTCTGTCAGAATCCCATAAATTGTCCAGAAACTCCTGAAGCATATTCTGTCCTTCCTTATCCGACCTTTTTATAGATGCCCATTTTGCAGCTCCGCACACACAGTCACAGACAGACCAGCAGTCAATGACAGGTACAAATGCCTTAAAACGGGCAATCCTTTCTTTTAAAGGACATTTATGATAATCAAGCATTAGTCCCCATATTATCTTCTCCTCATAACACAGACTCTCCGGAGCCGAAGCCTCAAAAGAATCCAGCAATCCAGGAGCTTCAACGGAAACTGCAAGAGACTTTGCAATTTTCTTCATATCCGGAATATGAAGTCCCAGCACGCGGACTCCAGGAAGAGGATTTATAATCCTTATATGTCCTTCTCTATAGGAAGGTTCATTCCTGAATCGTTCAGACACAAAAGGTTCCAATATGCTCTCTATCATATATTTAACTTGTCTCTTTCTCTTTAGAAATCATCATGCTGATTTTCTTGAACATAATGCACTGCAGTAAATTTTCTGTCACACAGCCACAGGGGCTTTAATGGCAGGCCACGGATCATAACCTTCCAGCATAAAGTCTTCATACTTGAAGTCAAAAATATTTTTCACTTCAGGATTGATTTTCATTACCGGAAGTGCTTTCGGCTCTCTGGAAAGCTGAAGTTCCACCTGTTCGAAATGATTCCTGTAAATATGTGTATCTCCGGTAGTATGGACAAATTCTCCTGGTTGCAGGCCTGTAACCTGAGCTATCATCATAGTCAGAAGCGCATAAGAAGCTATGTTGAACGGTACTCCGAGAAACACATCTGCACTTCTCTGATACAGCTGACAGGAAAGTTTTCCTTCTGCTACATAAAACTGGAACATAGTATGACATGGAGGCAATGCCATTCTGTCAACCTCCGCTACATTCCATGCAGAGACAAGAAGTCTTCTTGAATCAGGCGTTTTCCGTATCATTTCCAAGACATTTGACAGCTGGTCTATTGTCTTCCCGTCAGGAGTAGGCCAACTTCGCCACTGGTGGCCATAAACAGGCCCTAAATCTCCGTTTTCATCAGCCCATTCGTCCCAGATTGAAACACCGTGGTCTTTCAGATACTTTATATTGGTATCTCCGGATATAAACCATAAAAGCTCGTATATTATAGATTTCAGATGAACTTTCTTAGTCGTAAGCAGGGGAAAGCCCTTACTTAGGTCAAAACGCATCTGATAACCGAAAACACTTTGTGTTCCTGTTCCGGTCCTGTCACTTTTCATAACTCCGTTTTCGCGGATATGTCTCAACAAGTCAAGATATTGCTTCATTCCTCACTCCCTTGCCTTATACTGAATGCAAAAATTATTGCTTCTTCAAACACTTCTCCAGGACGAAGGACTGTTGAAGGATATTCTCCCTTGTTCGGAGAATCCGGAAAATGCTGGCACTCTATAGCTACACCTTCATAATCATTATAGCTTCTGCCGCACTTGCCTTCAGGACAGCCTGAAAGCCAGTTTCCTGTATAAATCTGGACACCAGGCTGAGTAGTAAGCACTTCAAGCACCCTTCCGCTTCTTGGAGAATAAAGTTCAGCAGCTGTCTGTATCTGTCCTGGCTCGGCACCGTCAATAACCCAGCAGTTGTCATATCCCTTCCCGTACTTCAACGCAGGAAAATCTGAATTGATATCCCTGCCAAGAGGCTTCGGAAGAACAAAATCCATTGGGGTTCCAGCAACAGGTTCACTCTCCCCGAGAGGTATCAGAGTTTCATCTGTAGGAAGATATTCCGCCGCATTCAAGCGCAATACATGATCAAGAATACTACCGCTGCCTTCTCCGTCTAGATTGAAATACGCATGATTCGTGAGGTTCACTACTGTAGGAGCGTCTGACTCTGCCGTCATAGTAAGACGCAGTTCGTTTTCATCACTCCAGTCATATCTTGCAACAACCTTCAAATCTCCCGGATATCCCATTTCACCATCTGCAGAATAGTACATGAACTCCACACCGTCCTCATTTTCACGACTTTCCCAAATCTGATTCTGAAATCCCTCAGGACCGCCATGAAGATGGTTGGGACCATTGTTTACAGGAAGTGTATATTCCTTTCCGTCCAAGCTAAAACGGCCGTGAGCAATCCTGTTTGCATACCTTCCCGGTATCTTTCCTGCACATGGACCGTCATTAAGGTAACTCAACGGATTCTTATATCCAAGCACAACATCTGCAAGATTCCCATCCTTATCAGGAACATTGACAGATACAATTCCGGCTCCCAAACTTGAAAGCACAACACTTGCACCTGAAACATTTGTCAATGTATATCGTAGAATTTCTTTACCTTCCGGGGAAGTCCCCCATACTTCTTTTTTTATATTCATACGTTTCAATTTCTTAGAGGTTATATTTAGTAATCATAAGCAAACTTTTCCTTTCATTCCAAGTTGCCGAGAACCGAGAAGACCTTGTCTTCCGGAGCATCCTTGAGAATGACAGTCTTATACCTGTCCAATAAATAAAGGGAAGGAATGGCCCTTACATTATATAACACATCTGTACGGATTACATAATTAGGGTCATATCCGTTATACCAGTTGTCAGGATATTCGTGAAGATAACAGTACCACTCCTCAAGGTTATCGTCTATATAGATATTGACAACTGCCAGGCGGCCTGAAACTACCAGCGACCTGAGTTTTTCATTCCCCTGAAGTTCAGAAATTATCTGCTTACAGGCTGCACAACCTGGATTGCTGAAAAACAGCAAGGTATATTCTGATTCTATATCGTATAATGAATACTTTCGTCCTTGGCTGTCCGAAAATGTAAAGTCCGCAGCAGCAGTCCCTGTCCTGTTCAGACTGCACATTCCGGCTTCATATTCATATATATCCCTTTTATGGGGAGGAAGAAGCGCACAAGACGCCATAAGCGAAGCAAACTCCCCGTACAAATCCTCATTGCGTACTGGTGAATTGGGATCATAGAGATATTTGCCCATCAATCCCCCAAGCTCCTCCAACACATTTGAAGATGTATCCGCCGATTCCAGTACAGATATTCTTTCATACATTCTGCGGACTGACTTCAAGGCATCTGAAGTCCTGATTGCGTCAATTGTAGAAATCCATACTGCAAAATTCCTTTCCACTTCCTGCTTCGGCACCCCGTTTACAAACGAAGAGTCCGAATGGAATATTTCCGAAGTGTCAGTAAAATTATCCCAAAAATAATATGCTGCATATTCAAAAGCCCCGTCTGATGAAGATACGGCAGCAGGTACTTTCAACAAAGGAAACTGACGCGGCTCAAAAGCAGTCTGCCTGCTTCCGCACCCGGCAGCAAAGGCCAGACAGAAAAACAGGCAGATACTTGAAAATCTGTATTTCATTAATTTCTGATTATTTCACAGCAGCTTCCGCTTCTGAAATATTAATTATAAAATCACCGACTCTTTCCAATTCAGAAACTACATCCATATAATATACCCCGGTATGATAGTTATAATTGTCATGTTCAACATTTATAACATGCTCCTCCCTGAGCGAGTTTCTGCATTCGTTTATATTGTACTCGGCATCTTTGGCATTTGAAATATCTGTCAGTTCGGTATATGGCCTCTTTAGGTTAGTTATCATAACCTTATATGCCCCATCCACAAGATCAAGCATAATATTAAGCTTCTTGATCATATCTTCATCGAATTTTTTGCCATGTGCATTCTTTCTCTTCAGCATACGACCTATGGCTTCTCCTGAATCACCGAGACTTTCCATCTCGCCGATAATCTTATACATAGACTTAATCCTGTTGCCGGACTGCTCGCTTATTTCACCCTTTGTAACTTCATTTAGATAAGAGGCAATTTCATATTCAATCCTGTCGGTAATCTCCTCATACTTTATGAGTTTCTGGTTAAGTGTCTCAAACTTATCCGGATCCTGCTCATTGATTGCCTGTCTTATATATCCAAAACCCTTATAGCATATCTCTCCGAAATGGACTATCTCCTGCTCGGCCTCATCCAAAGAAAGTTCGGCTGTATTGAGAGGTCCACCCTGAATGAACTTAAGTCTGAAAACCTCCTCCTCTCCGGCAGGACTCTTTACGAGGACTTTTACCAATTTTTCGATAAATGGAACAAACCATATAAGTATCAATGTATTACATACATTAAACAAAGTATGCAGCATTGACACGCCATAAAGAACAGATGTCTGCAACGATGCTATCTGTACCGGATCGTCAGTAGATCCGGGAGCAAGGTTGGCCTCAGGAGGATTAGGACACC
>CALADR010000167.1 GCA_937890845.1 uncultured Bacteroidales bacterium
GAACACTCAGGTAGGATTTCTTCCGATATTGCCGGATGGTGTAGTGCGTCCGGAAGATGTGACAGATGATGATTATATAGACTATGTAGATTCTCCTTATAAAGTAAATGAAGACGGGAAAATCATAGCTTCATACCAGGTTCCTGAGACTGGCCCTGAGGCTACATTCAGGCTCCCGGCTTATATGCTGCCGATGAGGGCTTCTGCTGTAAAGGATGAATGCACAATGGAACTGGTGATATTGGATGCCATGGGCCTCGATCTGGCAAAGAGGCGTGTCCTTTATACCCCGGAGGAGTCTGCTACACGCAACGGAACCGGAATCATAGGTGACGGGAAAAATGCCAGGATGCAATATCCGGTACGTGCAAACCAGTTTTACCGTATAGGTACTTCCAAGGAACCTGTAGACCTGAGCGGCCAGTCCAGCGATATCTATATTTACATTGACCCTGTGTGGGATGAATATTATGGAGGCACGCTTGAGGGCACGGGAAACGGCGGTATTGACATAGACAAGGAGTGGAGCTCTCATGACGGAGGTTCCATAGATGCGCCGGTGAAGCCAAAGAAGCTTTCAGGAATAGTATTATAGTTTGATAATAAATAATTTATGTTTCGCATGAGAATATATTTTAAAACTGCTTTATGCTTGTTTTTGCCTCTTTTCATTGCTTCCTGCTCAGAGACAATGGAAGAGGTGCCTGGTCAGGGAGCGGCATCTGCAAGCTTCAGCCTTTCTTTGAATCCGGTGACCCGGGCGGCCAAAGATCTGGATCCTGCACACTATGATGCAAAAGTGTATCTTTATGAGCGCAGGGAGTCCGATGGCGGAGGCTCTGCCGGATATACCCAGGTGCAGGAACTGCCTGTCACTTCAAATCAGATGACTATTTCGAGACTGGTGCCGCTGAAGCAGTATAAGGCTGTATTTCTGGCAGTTCCAAAGGCGCAGACTCCAGCTCTGCCTGAATTTATGGGCAAAGGAAATGTTCCTTCTTATTCAGAAGCCGCTGCTGAATATATTGAAGGCCGGAGCAGTGATATATCAAATGACGTTTTCCGCAGTATTGTGGATTTCAAGGCAACTACTGCCAACAGCCAGCAGACTACTGTTCTTACACGCCAGAATGGAGCATTGGAAGTACGTCTTCTTAACCAGAAAAACCTGACATCAGTCAAGCTGCATATCAACGGTCATACTTCATTCCTTCTTCATGACGGAACAGGCGGACAGGTTATGACTCAGGGAACTCCTGTAGCTCTGGAAACCACTCTTACTGATCCGGCAAAACTTTCTGCTTCGGAAGTAAAGATACGTATCAACCTTCTTCCCCAGGAAGATCTCACAGATAAGGATGGTACCAATAACTACCTGGAAGTCACTTCAGGAGGAGTGCCGACCAAATATCCCATAAAGTCTGACCACCAGTCCATACCGGTCTATCCCAACCAGATTACCTGGCTGACACTCGGAAGCAGGGACAATACCAATTTCGAAGTTACTTTCAGCAACAAAATAAACCTTGACGATCCTCAGTGGGATGGAATACACGGCGGTACTGGTGAAAACCAGGGCCAGCAGGCCGGTCCTCTGGAAGAAGGCTATTTCAGGGCTACGTTCTTTGCAGATGAAGGATGTCCGGCTACAAGGGCTGCGATATCAGGAAACTCGGAGCGGATACAGTCCCTTCTCTGTCTGATTTATAAAAAAGAGGCAGACGGGTCATATACTTTCAAGGAAGAAAAGGAAGTGATAAGATATAGCGGTCCAGTCGGAACGGTAGAGCCTCAGACATACTCCTGGCCTTTGGCAGCGAAAGTGTCTTTTGACCTTCCAAACGGGGATTACAGGGCCGTGTTCGTAGGAAACGTTCAGCCGGAGCTTTTCCCTGAGCAGAATACAGTCGGCAGAACAGGTCTGGAGCCGATTCTGACAGGCTATAAGGACGGCTTCAGCGCATCCCGTATCCATATGCCTCAGAAAGGTCCTGCAGCATTCGGGCAGTACAATATGTTCTATCTTGCTACTGTGGATTTCAACCAAAGCACCCCAAGTCCTTATGTCCTTCTGGAGAGAATCGTCACCAGCAATGTATATTCCCGTACGATGGTTGATGAAAATAAAGGTCTTGGTATGCTGGTTGACAATCTCCTCGCTCAGATAAGGGAGAATCAGCTTACTACCAATGTGGTCAAGGGTCTGCTTGAGTCGAATTTGCTTATTATCCTCAAACCTGTATTAGGGGATTTGACGACAAAACTTCTTACCCCTTTGGTTGACCGTCTTGTGAATGCCCTTTTGGGAGGAGTGCTTACTGCTTTGGACAAGTTGCTTTTGGATGAATTGGTGAAAGCCCTTGAAGCCAGCCTTGATGGTCTGGCAGGACCGCAGACTGGCCTGTTGGGACTCGGCTATGTCCTTAACCCGTGGACTACAACGGATAATGCTGATATTATATATGGCTCTATGACAGAAAGTATTAACTTCAGCCGGACGGCCTGTACTGCATTTAAGGCAGATGTCGAGTGGAAAGGTATTCCAGTCATGACAGATAAGGCCAATAATATCAGCACGATATCGGTTACTTGTCTCGGAGGGACAGAGCAGGTCTCAAAAATAAATGTTGGAAAT
>CALADR010000168.1 GCA_937890845.1 uncultured Bacteroidales bacterium
GCTTTGAGTGCTCAGGTGAATCTTAATGCCATCCTGATGGGTCGAAACTTCGTTTACCATCTGAATGAAATCTACAAGATTGTCTATCTGATAGGGGTAGCGGATGAACGGATCAGTAAGCCAAATCTCTTTAGCATCTTTGATATAATCTCCAAACAACGACTTGTAGGTGACACCACCTTGGTTTTCACGGATTGAAATAGTCTTTGAGACAAGTGACTGTATGCGTGGTCTCTTCACTCTCGGGATCGCTGGAGAGTCAATCTCTGCTTTGCCATCCGAAACTACCTCTGCCTTGTCTTCTACAACATTGGTAATCTCATCTGTGTCGTCCTCTTCTGTAATTTGACACGTGTGGTTATACTCTAAATTTTCAAGAGTCTCAACAATTACTTCCTGGCCATTTTTAAGATTGAGATATTTAAACTTTGCAGGCTCGGCTTTGAAAGTCTCATCGATAATGTACAGCTGATCCTTTACACGCTTACGACATTCAGCCGCGAAATCCACAAGCTCGTATGCCTCCTCATCAGTCATTATTCCATCAGGATAAATCAGTTTCATCATACCTGAAAAAGTCTTTCTGATAGCAAGGTGGTCACGTTCAGACAAACTACCGTCAAATTTGGCATAATTGCTTAGTTGTGAAGTCCTGTCGTCATTGCGAAGAGCGTGAAGTACAGCAGCGATATAGTCTGTAATCAAGCCATATCCTTTGGAGAAACTATCCTTCTTTAGCATCTTGATTTCCCAACCCGGATTGTAGAGGTGGATACGATCCAAGAATGCACCTTTGATGAATGAGGTAGGTATGCTCTCAAACAAGTGGCTGTTGGTAAGCATATAAGAAACAGTATGCTTTGTATTTCCAACAAAACTCATAGATGCAGAAGCCTCGTGCGTGCCTTTACCTCTATTGAATGATTTGTTGGCAAGATAGTTCTGCATAGTGTCGATAAGAACGGCATCAACAGCCCGGCCTTTCTGCTGCTCAAACTCATCCCATGCCACCACATCCCAATAGCCGACCAGTCCCAATTCTTCACGCTTGCCGCTCATCCTTACAAATAGACGAGCTGATGTTACATCACCACCAGATACGAGAACTCCGTACGGAGACAGTTCCTGGAAAACATGAGATTTACCAGTGCCTTTCGGACCCAATTCTACGAAGTTAAAGTTATTCTCTATGTGAGGGAGAAGACGAGCTAAAGTGATAAACTTCTCACGACGGTTCATCACATCCGGATTGAGACCGACAGTATGCATCATAAAGTCAATCCATTCATCAGTCGTGAAATTTTTCCTTTGGTCAATATAATCCTGTAAATCAATATTACTGATCTGAATAGGTTTCAAGTTTTGGATTTCCCAACGGACTTTAACATCCTCTCCTGGGATATAACCAATGGTTACAATACACCAGACACCATTACCAGAGAGCAGTTTAGGATTGGCTCTGACATAGTCAGTACTCATAGGAACTCCAGACAAACCAAGGTTGGCCAAAGTCGCCTGATATTCATCGTTTCTCTCGTTTAGGTTGGCAGTAATCTTATCTATAACCCTGTGCACACCTCTATCTCTAATTATACCCTTCACCGATTCGGCATCAGCACGATGGACGTAATTGTTTTTGATGACTTGTTTTACTTTCTCAAGGCCATCGTTGATCATAACTTCATCATCACTGGCGCAATACTGGCCAATGAGATATTCCAACACGTATGTCGGCACTGGCAATCCTCCTTTGACAAGAAATGCCAAATCCTTTCTCACAACCTTCCCGACAAAGGCATCCATAACTTTCTCTTGTAGTGTCATATCGTATGGGTTTAGAAATCAAAATCGTTTTCAATCAAGGTACTGTTGGTCACATTCTCCTTAATGATAGGATTCATATTATCCTCAATATCATATATTTTCAACTGGAGTATGTTAGAATCAATATTCTTATTCAATGTCAAATCAACAGGATGCTTCCTTGCATCCAAAAGCGAATCAGACTTATCCAAGACAATCTGCTTGATCGGAGTCACAGCCTCGTCATTATGGTAAAGAGCGACAGTGATGATTCTCTCCTTCATATCCATACTCACAGCATCCGTCTGAAGAAGCTTGAACCTGAGCCTGGAGGCGGTGACAGTCAGCTTCCTGTCCAGCAACATAACACCTACCGGCTCTTTGCTGTCTGTCCTTTCCAGACGGCTGATAATAACAGGGATAATCATCTCCTGCAAAGAAGCACCACCGTGGGCAAACATATAGCCACCGGAAGGTGCAGCAAGCCTATTTGTGCCAGTCGGGACTCCTACATAGATATTGTCTGCATCCATTCCTGAAACATCCGATAACCTGAATTTGGTGATATCACTACAAGTCGTGGCGTCATCAGTCAAGTAATATCTGGATTTTCTTTCCAATGCATTGTCAGTGACATAGACCTCGGTGACATTATAAGAAGAATGGATTTTTTTGACCATAGTGGCAATATCCACAATGGCCTGTGCACACCCGTTGACCACATTTTTTGCACATCCGTCATGTCCTATGCTGTCTATATTGTCATAGAAAATATAGACTAAAGGATGTTTGAAAATCTCCCTGTTTTTATCTTGATTGTACTGGGCAATATCCTCAAAAGTGACACAGATGGCATCGCTCTTATATGAAGCAAGATGCTCGGAACGTTTGCTAGTACTATCGAGAATCTTATTATCGACGCTCATATTCTGCTGATCTTTAGCACCATAGAGCATCAATGACTCGTGGGGTAGAAGTGACGGTTTGCAATACTTGGTTTCCGTAGGCAGCATGGATAAAGCACTGTCGAGTTTGGCAATATGACGTGTTTTGCCCAGTTCGGCAACAAGGCTGTCAGCGAGCTCATATCTGAGGGCATCACTTACGATGACTGCAACCTTTTTCTGAACTGGTTTGACCAATGCGTCGTAGAAATCCTGCTGACGCAACATCTTGACAGATCCAAATCCTCCGGTCTGCTTTACGCAATTTGTCCATTCCAAGTTGAGTCGGTTGGTCAGTTTGGCATAGTCCACATCGAAGCTGCGTTTGACAGTCTGAGCAGTTTCAAACAACGAAGAGTTCGGGGAAATCTTGTAGTAACTCTCAGTAGCCAGTCTGTAGAGTTGATCCAACAAGAAAAAGAATTCAACGTGAAAGAACCAAAAGCAAGACTCCTTTCATAGAAATGAGATACAATGAGAAGGTATTCCATCGCATCCATCAGTTCGGAGTTATCGTTATGTTTCAGCATCAACTCCTCGAGACGACTGAGTACTTTGTCCGGATTATCGGTAATATCGTTTTGTATAAGATGTTTAATGATAGGGATGCAAAGACCATCTGGAACATAGTAGTAGTTTGCATCAGTTCCATACCATAATATGATGTTCTCATCGCGGATGTCAGCCCCAAGTTCTTCAAGAGACTCCTTGAAAGGAGTAGCTGTCTTAGGGCTGCTCAGAGCCAATTCAAGGATTCGGTTTATGTGTTGTAGCGAAATCGAATCAGTGATTCTATTTGTTTTGTAGTTATCGGCTTCGACTGGTGCAAGACTCTGAACGATAGCGTTGTACTTCAGTATTTGAACTATTTTTTCTACCTTGTTTGGAGAATTGATATCATAGCTGATTCCAAAAATTCCAGTCAGCTTTTCATCGAGATACCGTTTGATGTATGGTGCTTTGCTGAGCTTGCTGAAAAAATCGAGTCTCTTTTTTTCTTCAGCAGGCCTGCCGAGAATAATCATCTGGATAATGACTTCATCCCACTCGATGACTCTTTTAAGTCCAAGATAGGATGACAAGAAAGCTCGCTCTGCTATGTCGGTATTGATACTTTTGTCTGAAAAGTAAGGTTGAAGCAGACGCAGCATCTTTTCAGTCTGCAACTGCATTATGTTTCTCTCCACAAACAAAGTCATTGACTCAGGCAGACCATATTGCTGAATGAATGAAGCGTGGTCTTGACTATGGTACTCCATATTGGCAGCCAACACGTCCATCAACGGGAAGGCCGCCATATCAGCTTTAGAAAAAACCGGAGACGGTTGGTCGAAGTAGAGAATGACCTTATCTTTTGCCCATTCATTTTCAAGACGATATTTGACTGTAAACCAATCACCTCTGAATACTATATACCTATATCCATTGGTCCATTCCAATTCTGACAATTCTTCTTTGACAAAAGGCATATTGAATATGAAGAGCACCCTAAGTTGTGAATCTCTTTCGAAGTATGAATATATTTTCTTTTGTGAAATGTTCATTGCAATCAAATCATTTATTTATAATCCAAATACCGTTTTTCGCACTACCTTCACGGGATAGTACTCCCTTCGCTTTGAGTGATGAAAAGAGACGTTCAGCCTGACGTTGTGACAATGAAAGGGTAAGAGCCACGTCTTTAATTGTCAGATGGCAATCTTTTTCAAGAAGTTTGATAATCTTGCGTTCGTTGTTGTTTACACCGACATTTACACCGACATTTACGCCGACATTACCGCCAATTTCTTCACCTTGATGCGATTTGAGAGTTGACAAAATCTCTCCGAGCATAAACTCGATAAACGCGCCGCATTGACCGGCGTTTGAACTTTGTGTAATAGCATCATAATACGCTTGTTGGTTGCTGTATACCATATTCTCCACTGGCAGGTGGTCGAATAGAGGATGCAGTTTACCCAA
>CALADR010000169.1 GCA_937890845.1 uncultured Bacteroidales bacterium
TGCTTCGTGAATCCGGCATCGGTGTTGCCATGGGAGGGGCGGGGGAGGATGTCATCGCTGCGGCGGATTTTGTGACCGGTACGGTGGATCAGGATGGAATAAGCAACGCCATGAAACGTTTGTTCTAATCTCCACAGGGTCTGCTTTTCTTTTTCTCGCAAATGTTTTTGAGTTTCTCCTGAAGTTTACCTGAAATCAGACATCCATCTGATTATTTCATCCAGCACTTCCGGGGCTATTGTCTCCTCAATCATTCTGTATTCTGTTACTTCTCCTGTAGTACAATGCTGGATTTGATAAGGCATTTGGAGTCAGCCGGCAGCCCGTTGCGGATAGCATCGAGGTTGGAGATATGATCAACCTGAATATCCATTGTTCCATTAAGTGCAAGAACAGGGCAGGTTATGCTGCCAAGAAGTGGTCTGATATCCATAGACAGGAAATGTATCATATAAGGTGTCTGTATCATGGCTACCACAGCATGGTAATTCTGCTTTAGGGACTCAGGTATCCGGTATTCATCAGGATTGGGCATTCTGCCTCCATTGGACCTGACATTAAAGGCTTCGGAAATCAGTTTGCAATATGAGTCAACCGTTTCTTCAGAGAGTCCGGCTCCCTTAAGAATAGTGCGGTTCTGTGATACAAGAGTTTCAGCCCCAGAAACAGCCATTCCTGCAAGACTGACAATGAAATCAGCTTTCTGTTCTGCCGCAATCATCATTGCAATGGTTCCGCCTTCACTGTGTCCCAGAACACCTACCTTGTCGAACCTTTCTCTCAGAAAAGCAATACCTGCCAAAGCATCTGACTTGAAATCGTCAATGGTCCATTCGAGAGGCTTTGCATCAGGGTCACCATAGCCTCTGTCATCGTATCTCAAAGAGGCGATACCGGCACGTGCCAGGGCATCTGCAATGACTGCAAACGGCTTATGTTCAAATATTTCTTCATCACGATTCTGCTGTCCGCTTCCTGTCACCATAACCAATACAGGCGTATTGCGCGAATATTCTTCAGGCAGGACGAGAGTGCCGTTGAGGACGATGTTTCCGTTTGGGAAACTCACGTCTTCCGTTGCATAAGGGAACGGTCCCACAGGAGTCTGGGGACGCTTCGGCTTGTCTTCGCCAGGAGTAAGAGTCAATGGAAATGATGTCTTCATCTGGGTAAATGTACCGACAATCCTGTTAACCATCCATTGGCCTTCATAGCTGGCACCGATAGCCGGAATCCGTACAATAATCTTTCCTGCCAACCCTCTTTCAAGCTGGGCCGATATGCCTCTGGCACCCTGATCCGGTGAATCAAATGTTGCGCTGTCTTCATCAAGGTGAAACACTATGGAAAGCTGTGTGCCCTGCACATTGAGCTTCCCTGACCAGGTGCCTGTCTGGGCGGATGCAAATGATACTGCTGACAACAGGACTATTATTGAAACTATAACTTCCTTTATCATGATTCGTTGCAAAATAAAAGCGTCAATGTAAGAAGCTGTTTAAAAATTTTTCAAAAATTCTTTTATGGCTCTTTTAGGTCTGTTTTCCACGACTTTTTTCAGTCAGATAACACTGTTATCTTTTTCAAAAAGTCACAGAAAACATCCTCAAAAATACCTCATAAAATTTATAATGACAAAAATTTAAACAGCTTCTAAATCAACCTGGATTTTCCGTTGAGCAAATAAAATCCTGTATGAATATTGTCAATGGTCTGTCCGTCAGTCAGCCAAGGGAGTGATTATTTAAAAAAAATTGTGATCACTGACTATGGTACTATCAAATATCTTGTAAAAACAGAAAATTAGTATGAGGAAGATTCTGTTTTATGTGTTATCCGTTAATGATTTTGAGTGCTTTCTCCAAATCAACTCCACAAACTTGGACTTGCACGGGTGCTGTTAGGTTGGAGTCTTTAATATAAATTGCACTCTTCTTTTCAACTACCATAGCTTTAATGTCATTTGCCTCTAACATTCTGCATATTATATCCGCGCTTTCAGTATCTTTACATTCGGCGGCAACAACCAGACTGTATCTGTTGGCTTTCTTCAATTTCTTTTCTTTGTAGATCCGGCTTGTCAGGTCATATATAAAAAATCCAACTGTTACGATTATCCATTTTTTATCTAGGATCACCGGGAAAACCCTGTGTGAACAAAATCTATTAAGCATATATCTTACAA
>CALADR010000170.1 GCA_937890845.1 uncultured Bacteroidales bacterium
GTTCATCCTGAGCCAGGATCAAACTCTTCATAGTATATTTTTTATATCTCTTAGTTGATCATCGACTCTTAAATCCTTGGTTTACAAGAATTAACGCTCACTCATTGATTTTCGGTACTTGCTTGTACTTTTGTCTTTCAGTATTGTCAAAGAACAAACCGTTATTTCTCAAACGGGCTGCAAAGATACGCACTTTTTTTTACTCTCCAAATTTTTTCGCAATTTTTTTCGATTTTTTTTGCAACTTTGTGCTAATAACTCAAAAAACGATGGCAACATATCTACAATTATTCCTGGCTTTTGCTAAAATAGGAGCATTTACTTTGGGTGGGGGCTATGCCATGTTGCCCCTGATACAGAATGAGATAATAAAAAAAGGATGGATTCCTGAAGAAGATTTTCCAGACATTGTCGCTCTTTCTCAGTCCGCTCCCGGACTTTTGGCTGTAAATATATCGATTTTCATAGGATACAGACTTAAAGGAATCAAAGGAAGTATCGTCGCTACTGCCGGAAGTATCTTACCACCATTCCTTATTATCCTTATAATAGCAATGGTCGCTGCAGACTACAGGGAAAATCCTGTAATAATGAAAATTTTCCAGGGAATCAGGCCAGTCGTTGTATCTTTGATTGCAATCCCAATGCTGCAGATGGCGAGAAAGGCAAATACGAAATGGTGGATGTGGATTGTTTCTGCCGCTGCTCTAATATTAGTGGCCTTTCTTAACATTTCCCCAGTATATATATTGATTGTAACAATAGTCACGGCTTATGCCGTTGCAAAACGGCAGGAAAGAAAATGATTTTCATAGAACTTTTTACAACGTTTTTCATTATAGGTCTTTTTACTATAGGAGGAGGCTATGCCATGCTTTCCCTCATACAGGCACACGTAGTTACGATGCACGGATGGATAGACGAGCAGGCATTCACTGACATTGTAGCCATTTCGCAGATGACACCTGGTCCGATAGGCATCAACAGCGCCACATATATAGGATACACGGTTATAGAGCAGACAGGTGCACCGGAATTCCTTTGTATATTAGGCTCTTTCACTACATCTCTCGCAGTAGTGCTTCCTTCTTTCATCATCGTGCTTCTCATATGCAGAATGTATGAAAAATTCAAGGCAAGCCATACTACAGAAGCAGTAATGACAGGTCTTAAGCCAGTCGTTGCAGGACTTATTGGAGCAGCGGCAGTAATATTGGTAACACCTGAAAACTTTCCAGACTGGACAAGCTGGCTTCTGTTTGCAGCAGCTTTCGCAGCAGGTTGGTGGGGAAAGACCAACCCGATTCTCACTATTGTTGCAGGAGGAGTAGCTGGTTTGTTATTATATTGAATTTCAAAACTATATGTAGAGTAAAAACATTTTACATAACAAGGTTAGCGGAAATGCCATAATTGTACTATATTCGCCTAAAATTTATACCCTCAGCTATGAACCCAGAGATCAGATATTTGCAGATGCTCGCTAGAATGTTTCCTACCATTCAGGCTGCAAGTACAGAAATCATCAACCTAGAAGCTATACTGAACCTTCCTAAGGGAACTGAACACTTTGTCACTGACATACACGGCGAATATGAAGCCTTCCAGCACATCCTTAAAAATGCATCCGGGGTAATACGCCGCAAAGTGAGCGAGATTTTCGGGCACACACTGAAAGAGTCTGAGAAAAGAGACCTGTGTACTCTGATTTACTACCCTGAGGAAAAACTCAAACTTGTAAAACAGCAAGAAAGCGAACTTGACGACTGGTATAAAATGACTCTTACACGTCTGGTAGAAATCTGCGCCATAGTATCTTCCAAATACACCAGGTCAAAAGTACGGAAAGCCCTTCCTGAAGAATATTCATACATAATCCAGGAACTGCTTCACGAAGTACACAGTGATGCTGACAAACAGAGCTATAAGGATGCCATTATCTCTACAATAGTGACAACTGGACGGGCAGACCACTTTATAACAGCTCTGTCAAAACTTATACAGAGACTTACTATTGACTGTCTCCATATAGTAGGAGACATTTATGACAGAGGCCTGGGAGCACATATAATAATGGATACTCTGTGCGAATACCATAATGTGGATATCCAGTGGGGAAATCATGACCTCGTATGGATGGGAGCAGCGGCAGGAAATGCAGCCTGCATGGCCAATGTATTGAGAATGAGCTTCAGATATGCAAATCTCACAACCCTTGAAGACGGTTATGGTATCAACCTGCTGCCTCTTGCAACATTCGCAATTGAGACTTACGGAAATGACCCTTGCGAAATCTTCCAGCCTAAAGTAGTAGAAGACCCAAGCATAACGCCGAACCAGGTACAGCTTATAAGCCAAATGCATAAAGCTATCAGTATCATACAGTTCAAACTTGAAGGAAATATAATAGCCAGCAGACCTGACTTCAACATGAATGACAGGAGACTGCTTGAACATATAGACTATAGCAAAGACGGAAAAGAATATGAACTTAAAGACAAACTCTTTCCGACTATTGATCCTAATGACCCTTACAAGCTTACATATGACGAAGCTATGGTAGTGGAAAAACTTATGCATAGTTTTGACTCCAGCGCAAAAATGAAAAAACATACCAATTGCATGTATTCAAAAGGCGCAATGTATCTTGTGAGAAACGGAAATCTTCTGTTCCACGGCTCTGTTCCGCTCAATGCTGACGGAACTTTCAAGGAAGTTTCTATTTTAGGCAAGAAATATGCAGGAAAAGCCCTCTTCGATGAAGTGGACAGGCTAGTAAGAACTGCTTATTTCGAAGAAAATGATACAGAGCTTAAGAAATATGCACAGGACTTTATGTGGTACTTGTGGTGCGGTGCTGACTCCCCTTCTTTTGACAAAAAGAAAATGGCAACTTTCGAGAGATACTACTTGAAAGACAAAGAACCTCAGGCAGAAGAAAAGGGGCATTACTTCAGACTGAAAGAGGATAGCTGTATATGCGACAAGATTTTGAACGAGTTCGGAATAACAGATACGGAGAACTCACATATAATAAACGGGCATATACCAGTAAAAACTACAAAGGGAGAATCTCCTATCAAAGCAGGAGGAAAGCTTCTTGTTATTGACGGAGGATTCTCTAAAGCTTACCAGAAAGAAACAGGAATTGCCGGTTACACGCTTATATACAACTCATACGGCTTCCTGCTGGTACAGCACCAGCCTTTTGAATCCGTACAGAAAGCCATTGAAGAAGGACTGGATATAATTTCAGCAACCCGGGTGGTAGAATATACCACCAGGCGCAAGCTCGTGAGAGACACAGACATAGGAAAGGAACTCGAAGATCAGGTAGCAAGCCTGAAAGAA
The DNA here is from genome assembly GCA_937890845.1 of uncultured Bacteroidales bacterium. Classification (GTDB taxonomy): domain Bacteria; phylum Bacteroidota; class Bacteroidia; order Bacteroidales; family UBA932; genus Cryptobacteroides. The sequence goes on from CALADR010000170.1 coordinate 3,352, forward strand.
CTACTTAAAGCATACCGGAACGGTATGATAAGAGAAAAATAAGCTGTTATAAAACATAAAACAGCAAGATACAGAGAAACAAGCAAATGAACTGGTTATACGACACTTTTTTTCAGCCAACAGTAATACAGGCTGCTATAGTAATATCCGCAGTATGTGCAGCAGGACTGTACCTGGGCAAACTTAAAATACTCGGCATCTCATTAGGCATAACATTCGTCTTCTTCATCGGTATCCTGGCCGGACACTTCGGTCTGAAACTGAATGAGGATATGCTCTCTTTTGCCCAGAATTTCGGTCTGATAGTTTTTGTATATACTTTGGGTCTGCAAGTCG
>CALADR010000171.1 GCA_937890845.1 uncultured Bacteroidales bacterium
AACCGAGCCATTTTCCGTCAGGTGATATTGCCGGCTGGAAGCATGTCTGTCCGGGGTCAGTTATTCTCTTTTCCTCCATCTTCACAGCGTAGGTGAAGTACTTGTCACCTTTCTCAGTCAGAGAAGTTGCGAAAATTCCCCAGCTGCCATCCCTTTCAGCAGAATAGTAAATGGTCTTTCCGTCTTCTGAGAAGCAAAGGTCTCTTTCCTGTTGAGGCGTATCAGTAATTCTCTTTGTAGTAGAATGGTCAATAGATGTTACGAAAACATCGCCTCTCATTATCACTGCCACCTCTTTTCCGTTAGGGGAAATGGCGAAATCCCGGCTGTATCCGCTCATGTAGCGAACTATATTTTCCCTTTCATTACTGTCTGAAATAATAGTAATGTCAACTTTTACCGGTTCCTCACCATCTTTTACAGTATAGAGCTCACCATTATATGAGAATGACATAAGTCCGTTTTCAGATAATGAAAGATATCTTACCGGATGTGTTTTCAGACGAGTAATCTGTGTCGTTTCAGATGGAGAAGACAGAGAACTTTTGTATATATTGAAACTTCCGTCCTGTTCGCTCAGGTAGAAATATGTATCACCATCGGCAGCAAAGACAGGATTTCTGTCTTCTCCGTTGAACTTGCTCAATTTTTCGAATGAGCCGGCAGCCTCAATCTTGAATGCTGTTTCTCCAGCCTCCGGCCTATATGACCAGATGTCATGAGTCACAGAAGAAGTATGGTGCTTCCTGAAATTATCCTCGTATCCTTTCCAGTCTTCGTACAGGATAGTACCGTTCTTGTTTACGCTCAATGCTGATATAGGAAGAGCGGTTACATACTCTGCTTTCCCACCGTCTTTACCTATAATATATATCTGAGCTGCATTTCCCGGAAATCCGTCAAAATCCTTATCCTGCATTGCAAATGAAGAGAAGACTATTCTTCCGTCATTAAGGACAGTCAATGGAAGTTCGTTTCCAGGATAGTCTGTCAGCCTTTTTGGCGTTCCTCCGTCAGGGGAAGTTATGTAAATGTCTTTATCAGATTCCCTGTATGAACTGAAAACAATGTTTTTTCCGTCCGGAGTCCAGATAGGGTCAGAGTCATAGGCTGGGTTGCTTGTTATCTGCAAGGCCTTGCCTCCTTTGGAGTCAACGACAAAAATGTCCCCTTCGTAGCAGAATGCTATTTTGCTGCCGTCTGGAGAAATGCTGTTCTTCCTTAACCACAGCGGGGTGTCATCGGATGCAAACAGGCTTGATGCTAGAAGCAGGGCCGAGACTGTCATTAAAAATTTCTTCATACTGTTAAAAATTTATATGATTCAAAACTGTTGAAACAATTGTTGCAAATGCTTCACATCATACAAATATAGTAAAAAATTATTATAACCGTCGTTGTTTTCAAATTGCACTTATTACCGAATATCGTGTTTTATCTGGTATGAGAAGTGACGCAGATGAATTTCAAAAATGTATTGAAGAAAAACAGGGTCATTTGGAGGAGCCGATCAAAATATCTCCAAAAAAGGGCAAAAAAACTCTTATAATGCAACTTCTTCTGTT
>CALADR010000172.1 GCA_937890845.1 uncultured Bacteroidales bacterium
GCTTCTTCCTCAGGTCCTTGAAACTGTGAAGACCTATGCATCCTATAACGGAATGCTTGTATCTGAAGTTTCTTGCGATGGAGGGGTTACATCTATGGAGTCTCTTAAGGAAACACTCGCCTCTGGAGATGTAGCCGGAGTGCTTGTTCCTGGAATCAACCGTTATGGTATCATAGAAGATCTGACAGGTTTTGCTGATACGGTTCATTCAGCCGGAGCATTACTTGCAGTCTATTCGGATCCTTCTGCGCTTGCCGTTATAAAGACTCCAGGTGAATGGGAGGCAGATATAGCTTGTGGAGATGCACAGACACTTGGAATGCCTCTTTCTTTCGGAGGACCTTATGCCGGTTTCCTTGCATGCCGCAAGTCTCTTGTGAGAAAACTTCCCGGGAGAATAGTAGGGGCGACAACAGACAAGGAAGGAAAACGTTGTTTTGTCCTTACTCTCCAGGCCAGAGAGCAGCATATCCGCAGGGAGAAGGCGACAAGCAATATATGCTCCAACCAGTCACTTATGGCTTTATGGGCTACAGTGTATATGTCTCTTATGGGTAATGAAGGTCTGGAAAAAGTTAATGATCTTTCTTACTCAGGGGCTCATTATCTGTATGATAAACTGATCGCTACTGAAGGGTTTACTCCTGTTTTTGACAAGCCTTTCCTCAAGGAGTTTGTGCTGAAGCCGATATGCTCTGCTGAGGATTTGCATAAGGGTCTGACTGAAGCAGGATATTTTGCCGCGTTGCCTACAGAAGAAGGCTATGTGTCATTCTGTGTTACTGAAAAACACAAGAAAGATGAAGTTGACAGACTGGTAGGAATAATCCGGACACTTATATAGAAGGGGGAGAAGCTATGAAATATTACGATAAACTTATTTTTTCGCTTTCGAAAGACGGCCGTTCAGGCTTCTCTTTGCCTGAGAACAATTTCGGAAGATCGGTCGGTGAACTTCCTGAAGGACTTAGACGCAATTCTATGGCAGGGTTGCCTCAAGTCAGTGAGCCTGATGTAGTAAGGCATTATACAAACCTTTCGCAGATGAACTTCGGTGTTGATACCGGCTTTTATCCGTTGGGCAGCTGTACGATGAAGTACAATCCTAAAATAAATGAGCAGGTGGCTTCTCTGCCTGGTTTTTCTTCACTTCATCCTCTTCAGCCTGAATCTACAATACAGGGTGTTTTGAAACTTTATTATGACCTTTCCCGCGCATTGTCATCATTGACCGGAATGTCTGCCTTTACATTGAATCCGTTTGCCGGTGCTCAGGGAGAACTGACTGGTCTTATGGTGATGAGGCAGTATCACAGGCTGCGCGCGGATGACAAGAGAACAAAGGTTATTGTCCCTGACAGCGCTCACGGTACAAATCCTGCCAGCGCGGCAGTATGCGGACTGGAGGTTACGCAGGTAAGGTCTCTGGCTGATGGCACTATTGATGTTGAGGCACTGAAAGAGCTTCTTGACGATACGGTTGCCGGAATAATGATGACTAACCCAAATACGCTCGGACTGTTTGAAACTAATGTGAAAGAGATTGCTTCTCTCGTTCATGGTTGTGGCGGCCTGCTTTATTATGATGGCGCCAATATGAACGCATTGCTGGGAAAGGTTCGCCCGGGTGATATGGGATTTGATATTCTTCATCTTAATCTTCACAAGACTTTTTCAACGCCTCACGGAGGTGGAGGACCTGGAGCAGGGCCTGTTGGTGTAGCTCCTGAATTGGTGCAGTGCCTGCCTGATCCTAAGGTCATCCGCAGACCTGATGGCAGTTTCGGTATTTCCGGTGATAAAAACGCTTGTGGCAGGGTGTCTGGATTTATGGGAAATACTGCAGTATTGATGAAGGCCTATGCATATATCCTTATGCTCGGCAAGGAAAATGTGAAAAATGTAGGTCCGTATGCAGTACTTGCGGCCAATTATATCAAGGAAAGTCTGAAAGACTGTTATAAACTTCCTATAGACGGAGTGTGCAAGCATGAGTTTGTGTTTGATGGTCTTGCCGATGAATCTTGTGGTGTGACTACACTTGATATTGCAAAGAGATTGCTTGATTACGGATTTCATGCGCCTACAATTTATTTCCCTTTGCTGTTTCACCAGTCTATGATGATAGAGCCGACTGAGACTGAATCCAAGGAGACTCTTGATGCCTTCATCGAAGTGATGCGCAAGATAGCGGGAGAGGCTTCAGCTTCACCTGAATTGCTTCATTCTGCTCCGCATTGCACTCCTGTGAGTCGTCCTGACGAGACAAAGGCGGCAACACAGCCTGTACTCAAATATGAAGATCTGGAAAAGGAGAATTTATGACAGCGGCCGATATTATAATAATAGGAGCAGGACCGGGCGGTTACGAAACCGCCCTTCTTGCTGCTTCAAAAGGAAAGAGTGTGATTCTCATAGAGGAGTCTCATCTTGGTGGCACTTGTCTTAACGAAGGATGCATTCCTACAAAGTCATTGTGCAGAAGTGCAGAGATTTTACGTGAATTGAAGGAGGCTGAAACTTTCGGAGTCAGAGACTTGAGTTTTTCTTTTGATTTCAGAGCTGCTATGCAGAGAAAAGATTCTGTAGTAGCTCAGTTGAGCAGCGGTGTAGAAACTATGCTTGGAAACAAGCTTATTACTATAGTTTTGGGAAAGGCCTCATTTAAGGATGCTTCTGTAGTTTTAGTCAATGGACAGGAATATACTGCGGAAAATATAATCATAGCTACGGGTTCTCATGCTTTTATTCCGGATATCCCAGGCATGGACCTTCCCGGTGTCATTACATCAAAGGAAATTCTTTCATTGGAAAGTATGCCCGACAGCCTGTGTATTATTGGGGCTGGCGTGATAGGACTTGAGTTTGCATCTATAATGAATTCTTTCGGCTGTAAGGTCACAGTTCTTGAATATTGCCGCGAAATCTTGCCGCGGTTTGACGCGGATATAGCCAAAAGACTCAAGCAGAGTCTTGTCCGTAGCGGGATCACTATAGTGAACTCTGCTATGGTACAGAGTGTATCTGTTTCCGGAGAAGGACTTTCCGTACAGTACGAACTGAAAGGCAAGACGGAAACAGTGCAGGCTGATAAAGTACTTGCTGCGATAGGCAGACGGGCAAACGTTAACTCGATGAATTTTGAGGAAATCGGGATTGAGCTTTCCAAGAAGGGAATAAAGGTTGATGCCAATATGCAGACTAATATTCCTCATATCTATGCTATAGGAGACGTAACAGGCGGATTTATGCTTGCTCATGAAGCTGTAGCTCATGGAAGGAGGGCCTTGGCACATATTTTCGGAGAAGAAGACAGAACAGATTTGGGCCTGGTTCCTGCAGCTGTCTTTACATCGCCGGAAGCAGCAAGCGTGGGTCTTACAGAGCAGCAGTGTGCTGATTCAGGGCAGGAGTGTCATTGCAGGAAGTCTTTCTTCCGCTCTAACGGAAAAGCAGTGTGTCTTGGTCAGACTGACGGTTTCTGCAAAATTGTAATTGCAGGAAAACAGGGCAGTGACGGAAAAATACTTGGATGTCATCTCTTTGGTCCGCATTCCGCTGACTTGATTCAGGAAATTACTGCATTGATTTCGCGTGGTGCATATATGTCCGATCTGGATTCGATCATACATCCTCACCCGACTTTGAGTGAGATATTTGTCAATTAAGTAAATAAACTGTCTTTTGCGGAAAGTAGTTATTCGGGGATGACTGATTTTGTAAGAAATATATCAGTCATCCCCGTTTTTTGTCTCATTTTGAAAAATATTTAAGCAGTTTATAAATTTTTGCTATTTTTGTATTGTGTTGTATGTGAAATTAGTATGAAAAGTATTCAGATCTCTCAAAAAATTGCAAGTGTATTGGCTGAAATAGCTCCGTTTTCTTCTCTTCCTAAGGATAAATTCTCTGATTTTGTCAATGGCCATGACGTAAAAGCCTTTATTGTCAGGAAAGGAGAGTGTATCGTAAGCCAAGGGGATGAGTGTCGCAGGCTGGTTGTGCTGATTTCCGGAAGGATAAAAGTGGAAAATGTTGACTCTAACGGAGATTCACTTCTGGTAGGATTTGTGGATACTCCGGAATTGCTGGCTGTTTATCCGATGATGTCATCAGATCACAGCTATCAGGCTACATTCACTGCCGCAGAGGAAGTAGTATATGTAACAATAGGCAAAGAATCTGTATTGTCAATCATCAGAGCGTTCCCGGAGTTGTTGTTTTCGTTTTTTGACCTTTCATGCAAGTGTATCAGGTGTAAGGAGGAAAGACTCAAAGTCCTTTCCAGAAAAACCATCAGGGGGCGTCTGTCAGAATATTTGTGTAACCACGAAATCGAGCCTCGGAAAGCCAAGGTAATACATACACAGACACAGTTGGCTGATTATGTCGGTGTTTCACGTCCCGCTCTTTCAACAGAAGTGAATAAAATGGAGAAAGAAGGCCTTATTGTCAGGGAAAGAGGCGGAATTGTATATTTTGAGGAATCGATAAGGAATATACTTTAGAATCTGTCTGAAAATTAGTTTGGGGTCGCCTTCAATTGCGGAAGTTTTTTTACCTTTGTGCCCAGTCTCCGGTGTGGGTGCCGGAGAAAGATGTCTAACTTTCGTAACTTATTGATAATGGCACAGAAACCGTCAATACCAAAGGGAACAAGGGATTTTGGTCCGGCAGAAATGGCCGGCCGTAATTATATCTTTGACACGATCAGATCAGTTTTCAAGACTTATGGATATGCTCCTATAGAGACTCCTTCTATGGAAAATCTCAGTACTTTGCTGGGAAAATACGGAGATGAAGGCGATAAGCTATTGTTCAGGATACTTAATTCAGGAGATGCTTTTAAAGGAGTTGATTTCAGCCAGTATTATGCTGAAGGCGAAGATAATACTTCAAATAGCAAGTCTCTGTCACTTAAGGTCTGTGAAAAAGGTCTCAGGTATGATCTTACCGTTCCTTTTGCACGTTTCGTAGTTCAGCATCAGAATGAAATATCCTTTCCGTTCAAGCGTTTTCAGATTCAGCCTGTATGGAGGGCTGATCGCCCTCAGAAGGGAAGATACCGTGAGTTCTATCAGTGTGATGTGGATGTTATCGGCTCAAAATCATTGTTAAACGAACTTGAACTGGTACAGATTGTAGACAAGGTATTTGCACTGTTTGACATAAATGTCTGCATTAAGATAAACAACAGGAAAGTTCTTACTGGTCTTGCCGAGATATGCGGTTTTCCTGAAAAGGTTGTGGATATTACTGTAGCTATCGACAAGATAGACAAAATAGGACTGGATGCAGTAAAGGGAGAGATGATTGAAAGGGGACTGACACAGGAGGCTGTATCCGTAATTGAGCCGGTTTTGCTGCTTCAGGGCACATATAATGAGAAAATTGCAGTAATGAGGGAGCTTATGTCCGGAAAATCAGTTTCAGGTATAAAGTCAGAAGCGGGTCTTGCCGGTTTGGATGAACTTGAGGAACTTTTTACCCTCATAGAGGCTGCCGGAATATCTCAGGAAGTGGAAATTGATCTTTCTCTGGCACGCGGACTGAATTATTATACAGGTGCTATTTTTGAGGTAAAGGCAAAGGATTTTCCAATGGGAAGTATTTGCGGTGGAGGCCGTTATGATAATCTTACAGGTATTTTCGGACTCCCTGACATGTCCGGAGTAGGAATTTCTTTCGGTGCTGACAGGATTTATGATGTATTGAAAGGACTTGACAAATTCCCTTCAGAGGTTAAGTCTTCAACAAAGGTTCTGTTTGCCAATATGGGGGCGGATGAACTGAAGTACATTATTTCTGTAGTGAAATCATTGCGTGAGGCAGGAGTTCCGTGTGAGATTTATCCTGATGCTGCCAAGCTTAAGAAACAGTTTGACTATGCTGACAGAAAATCCATTCCGTTTATTTCGATAAACGGGGAGAGCGAGGCGGTTTCCGGCAAAATAAATATCAAAAATCTTGCTACAGGGGAGCAGAAAGAATTCAGCAAGGACGGATTAAAGGAAATGGAGGAGTTCTTGGGATATGGGTTCTAAAGTCTTGCAGACTTCAGGTACCGGAACATTTTGGGGTTATGTCGCAGGTATTGTCACAGGAGTGACATACGGACTTAACCCCCTTTTTGCAGTTCCACTTATGAGACAGGGAGTACCTGTTGATACAATTCTGTTTTTCCGGTATTTTCTGGCAGTACTTATCCTTGGAGGATGGCTGTTGCTTAGAAAAGAGAGCTTCAGGATAGATATGCACCAGGCGCGAAGGTTGCTTGTGTTGGGGCTGTTGTTCACTATGAGCAGCCTGACTCTGTTTGAGGCCTATCATTATATTCCGTCTGGGGTAGCTACTACTATAGTGTTCCTGTATCCGGTTCTGGTAGCAGTGATAATGATTTTTCTGAAAGTTTATCCTACATGGCAGGTGTGGATATCCATTATCGCTACATTTATCGGGGTGCTCTTCTTGTGCAAATATGATTCCTCGCAGGCCCTGCAGTGGAAGGGACTGGCTCTTTCGTTCGCCTCTGCACTGTCTTATGCTATGTTTATAGTAGTGATAAACAGAAGCCGGTCTGTACACAGGATTTCAAATACATTGCTGACTTTCTATGCTCTTCTTACAGGTACAGTAGTCTTTGCCATACACTCGTTTATGGTGCAGCCTTCTTTGCTTACTGGGATTCAGGGAGCTTCTCCTTGGCTGAATCTTATAGGGCTTGCAGTACTTCCTACGATTGTTTCTACAGCCACACTCGCTATGTCAACAAGGATTATCGGAGCTACTAAAGCATCTGTGCTTGGAGTGTTTGAACCTGTAACTGCAATTATGGTGGGGGCACTGGCTTTTGGGGAGAAAATAACGATAAATGTCATAATCGGAATTTTGCTTTCTGTTGCTGCTATAGTTTTTATGATTGTTTCTCCTGGAAAGAGAAAAAGTATATAGTATTGATAATCAGGTATTAATGATATTTTGAGGAAAAATATGCAGAAAAAAGTGCGGAAAATCTCAAAAAAAATCAAAATAAATTTGGTATTTGAAAAAATGTCCGTATATTTGCAGTCCAATATCGCGGGATAGAGCAGTTGGTAGCTCGTCGGGCTCATAACCCGGAGGCCGGAGGTTCGAGTCCTCCTCCCGCTACCAAGCAGGACAGTTCATTTGAACTGTCCTTTTTTCTTTTTTTGTCGATGGTGAAAATTTACTAAGAAGCTGTTTAAATTTTTGTCATTATTAAATTTTTAAGCAGCTTCTGATATGGAAGGTTGTTAATGTCTGAATCTGTCTATATTTTCAATCCTGAACACGATTTGTGTCTGGCTAATGGCGACCCCAATTATGTGCCTCCGGCTTCTGCTGTGAAGTTCGGTGTCGATTGTAAGGAAATTGTCGGAGTAATTGGCGGGAATGACCCGGTAGTAGCTTGGGGGTGGGATTCTGCTTTGAAACGGCGTCTTGTCTTGTCTGGATGTAGCGAGGCAAATCTGCCATCGGATGTTGCTATAGCTGCGATCAGGGAATTATCTCACAGAAAATATGCATTGGAAGCCTCTTCCTTTGTGCGGAAAAGACTTTCTTCAGTAGGTTCTTTGTTAGAGGAAAGTGCAGAAGAACTTTTTTCTGTGGGTGATGTTTATTCGTTTCTTGACAGAAATGACTCTGCTGTATTGAAAGCACCGTGGTCCGGAAGTGGGAAGGGACTTCGTTGGATAAGAAGGTCGGATATCACTGATTCTGATATAGGATGGTGCAGAAGGGTGATTTCTATCCAGGGGTCAGTCATGGCGGAACGCAGGGAGAATGTAGTCAGGGATTTTGCCGCACTTTTCAATATTACTGATGAAGGTGTCTTTTTTGAAGGTTTTTCGCTATTTTATACAGGCAACGGGACTTATCGTGGTAATGTACTGGCTTCTGACGATTATATCCTTGAGGTACTGTCCGGTTTTGTGCCTTCAGCGGTGATTTTAGAATGTGTCGAATCTTTGAGGTTTTTTCTTGAACAGCGGTTTTTTGGGAGGTACAGAGGCTTTGCCGGGGTTGATATGTTTATATGTGAGGCTGGAGGCCAATATTTTCTTGCCCCATGTGTTGAGATTAATGTTCGGATGACAATGGGTTTGCTTGCCAGACGATATTATGACAATTCCTTTAAATACAGGCATCCTGATGATGATGGCAGGTTCGTGCTTGAGGTAGTCAGTGCCCAGGACTCTGTTTCGCTCTCATCCAGATTGTCATCGGCGGAGGCGGTTCTGACTGCACCCGGCCAGGATAGTCTCTATGCAGTTGCAGTTTTCAATTTGCCTTTTTCTATTTTCGGAAGACTTTGATTGATAGAAGGTTTGCATAAACCAA
>CALADR010000173.1 GCA_937890845.1 uncultured Bacteroidales bacterium
GCAGTCCTTCAACAAGTATGATGCGGTCGCAAGGTGTAGATCTTTTGGCTTTGTCTGGATTTTTTTCATCAAGTCTTACTTGTCCGTTGTTGTCGAGTCTGTTTTTGACCCAGTAAACTTGTGCACTGTAGGTACCGTCATCATTTTTGAATACATTGACTTTACTGTCCTCTCCGCCGTGCTCGACAAAATACTTTCCTATTATACTGTCTGCAATCGAGTTTGAGCCCTTTTCCTGGGCAAACACAGATGTAATCATACAGAAAAAACACACTAATGTAAGTAAAAAACCTTTCATAAAATTTTATTTTATGGGGCATAATGTCCCGATTTCCAGTTATATATTTGCAAAAACAGACTATTTGTCATAACTTTGCGGCCGATTTTCCTCGGGTAGGAAAATGTAACATTTTTATTAACTAAATTAAAACAGATTCACAATGGCTGTTAAAATTCGTTTGCAGCGCCACGGTAAGAAGAATTTTGCATTCTTCCACATTGTAGTGGCTGACGTACGTGCACCGCGTGACGGACGTTATATCGAGCAGATTGGCTCATACAATCCTAACACAAACCCTGCCACAATCGTTCTCGATTCAGAGAAAGCGCTTGGATGGTTGAACAAAGGAGCTGAACCAACACTTGTAGTACGTCGTATTCTCTCTTATGAGGGAGTTCTCCTCAGAAAGCATCTTCAGGGTGGAGTTGCAAAGGGAGCCCTTACTCAGGAGCAGGCTGATCAGAAATTCGAGGCTTGGAAAGTTCAGAGAGATGCAAAGATCAATGCAAAGAAAGACGGTATTTCACAGGTAGCTGCTGCCGCTGAAAAGGATGCTCTTGCTGCTGAGGCAAAGGTTAATCAGGAAAGAGCAGAGGCTTTGGCAAAGAAGAAAGCTGAGGCTGAGGAGGCTGCAAGAGCCGCTGCTGAAGCTGCTGCTGCAGAGAAAGCTGCTCAGGAAGCTGCAGAGACACCTGCTGAAACTACTGAAGCATAAATTTATGTCTGAAGCAGTGCATACAGGCGGATTGAAGTCAGGAATTTTTGACGGAACCTCTGAGGGACTGCGTCAGATTGCTCAGGTGTTGAAATCCAATGGAGCAAATGGCGAGTTGATATTCAGTTTTCGCGACATGGATCCTGAGGATTTGGATATTGAAGAACCGGTGTTCATCTTCTTTGATGGACTTCCGGTTCCTTTTTATATAGATTCATTTTCAAAAAAAGGGAAATCAAAAGCTGTAGTGAGTTTGGCTGACATACGTACATATGAAGACGCATGTGAGCTGGCGGGTAAAGGTGTATTTGCTGAGAGCGCTTTGTACGATGATGATAATGAAGACGGACTGTCATCTTTGACTGGCTGGAAAGTGCTGGACAGAAGCAGCACCATCATCGGCACGATTGACAGCTATATTGATATTCCTGGCAATCCTTGTATTGAAGTTTCGCTAAGTAATAATCTGAAAGAAAAATCTTCGTGCGGCGGAACTGTTATGATCCCTTTGCACGAAGATCTGATATTGTCTGTTGACAGTCAGTCAAATGAAATAGTTATGGAAATTCCTGAAGGCCTGATTTAAATAAGGGTTTATATACGCTTTATAATATCTTCAGGCTTTATATCATTCATACATTTGAAATCTCCGCGAGTGCATTCGCCCTCTCCGTAAATGGAGCACGGCCGGCAAGGCAATTCCACTTGTACAAAGTCTTTGGAGGCATCTTCACCATAACCGAAAAAGCCGGCGGCAGGATGTGTAGCGCCCCAGACAGAGATAGTTCTCGTCCCAACCAGGGAAGCCATGTGCATTGCTCCTGAATCCATAGTTATAAGGGCACTAAGGTTTGAAATCAGCGCTATTTCACCTTGAATGTCAGTTTTGCCGAAAACGGAAGTTACATTTTTATACATCTCTTCCATCTTCATAGCATAATCCTTTTCTTTTCCAGGGCCTCCGAAAATAAAGACACGTTCAAATTTTTCAGAAAGCATACGGATAAGTTCACTGCGTTTTTCTTCAGGGTAAATCTTTATCTCCTTACTGGCAAACGGAGCGAATCCTATCCATCCCGATGTGTCATGTCCGCTCGCTTCAAGTTCTCCAGCAAATCCTTCCGGTACCGGCAGTATCTTTCTGGAAACTACAGGGTCAGCGACAGGAAATCCCAGTCTTGCAAATACATCGCAGAAACGCAGTACATTATGCCGTATAGGTATTATATCTGTTCCCTTCATTCGCTTGAGTCTGCGTCTCAACTTTCTCTCCTTATCAAGGACCGCTACTTTCGCTCCCTTAAATCTAAGGCTGTTCCGGATTAATTTACCTCGTATAGTATTGTGGATATCAGCGACATAGTCAATATCCATTGATTTAAGTGTCTTAATAAGTTGTAGCAGAGACTTGAAATTACCAGGATCTCCCAAGGTAATTACTTGGGAGTCCGGTACAGTTTCATAGAATTTCGCAAACTTTTTCTTAGTCGCTATTGTTATTCTCAGGGACGGATATTGTTTCCTTAAAGCCATAATCGAATGAAGACTCATTGCGACATCGCCCATAAGAGAAAATCTTATGATAAGCATGTGTCCGCCCTGACGGGAACCGCTCTTGTCGTATTCCATCAGCATAAAGGTTATTTAGATGCGTAAAGTACAGGATTAAGGCTTGGATCGTTGTACATCTTCATCTGTTTGTAAACCTTCATATATTTTGCTCCTGAAGCAATGTCTTCAAGCAGTTCTGTAATACCCTGTGTCAGGTCTTTTCTCTGCTGAAGAAGAACAGAAAGCTTTTCCTGACATTTTCCGAGATGTTCTGCAGAAGCATCATTGCGGGAAGCCTCTATCTGCATATGGTAAATCTTAAGAGCCAGAATAGAGAGTCTGTCGATAGCCCAGGCCGGCGTTTCTGTATTTACCTTCGCATCAGGTGCTGTCCTGACGTCCTTGTATTTGTCAAGATACCAGGAGTCGATATATTCTACCATATCTGTCCTTTCCTGATTCGAGCGGTCGATCCATCTTTTTATTTCCAATGCTTTGACAGGATCAATGGCTGGATCGCGGATTATATCTTCCAGATGCCACTGTACTGTGTCTATCCAGCATTTCCTGTAAAGCAGGAATTCGAGAGTCCCTGCTGAATATGGATTTTCACACTGTCTGTTTATATCATCATATTTGTGATAATCTGCTATGACAGAGTCAAAAAGGTCGTTGAATTGTAGTGGGTTCATATTAGTTATCTGATTAAAAGTGCGTAAATGGTTTTTGGGTCAGGTTTAGTACACGCACTTGCTGCAGGGAATGTGTCAGTTTTTAGTATGAGATGGCGACATTTCCTGTAAAGTCATCCATACAGAATGTCTTCTGCATAGTCACTCCTTCAGGTGTATTGAGGCTGAAGTCTATATATTGTATGTTTCCAAGTTTTGAAAGGTCAAAAGACTGCCATGATGTCACAAGAGAATCCGTTCCTGCAACTTTACCGCGTCCTTTTCCTGCAAGAAGGAAGTCTGCCGAACCTGTCTTTTGTCCGTTGAGATATCCTGTTGCTGTCAGTGTATAGTCACCGGTAAGGTTGAACTCTGTACCGCTCTCGCCTGTAATCGCAAGTACAGTGGCAACGCTGTTGTTCACCTTAACTCCTGTGACGTTGAATGATCCTACTTCTGAGCCGCTGAAAACAATGTCGTGCTTGCCCATATTTTCCCTTCCGTTGTCAAGGAAAAACATAAAAGTCTTGCTGCTGTTGGCTCCGGTCTTGCCGTAGGCACTGTACTTGCCGGGTCCTTTCTGCTCAGGTTCCTTAACATCTCCGGCTTTCGGCTTTTCTGTGTCCGTACCTTCTTGTTTTTCAGGTCTCTGCCATACCTGACGAGAAAGGACAAATCCACCGTAAAGATTTGCATCCATGTGTTTGTTATAATACTCTATATATGATACAGGAAGGACACCTGTAGGGTCAATAACTACTCCGGCCTCATTCTTGGCCTGAAGAAGAAGGTTGTGGTCAATATAGCAGCCGTTTTTTGCGTCGTCCTTGAAAAGATCCGAATCGTTTCTATATTCGAATGAATCGACAAAAACACCGCTCATCTGGTAAGACGGACCGTCTTTCATACAAGCAGTCAGTGCAGATATAGCCGTAATGGCTACAAAGATTTTATTCATCTTTCCTTTTAGTTTCATAATAATTTTGCTAATATAGTAAATAATTGTTACAAATACGTATTTCCGCTACTTTGACAGCAGGTCCTGTAAGCCATACATCTTCAAATCCTCCGTTACCATCAGATTTGAAATCTACTGAAAGCATATCATTCAGAGCCTTTACCTCCACTGTGGTTTTTCCACCGCAGTCAGGATGCCATATTTCGGGGTATTTTATGGAAGCAGCCAATGCACAGGCAGTTATACCTGTACCGCAGGCGCATGTTTCGTCTTCAACCCCTTTTTCATATGTTCTTACGCGAAGTACTGCGTTTCTGCCGTCACCGTTCAGAACCTGTGCAAAATTTGCATTAGCTCCTTCAGGTGCATAAATGCTGTCATATCTTATTTTCCGGCCACTTTCTACAATATCAAGACAGTCCAGATTTTCTGTAAATCGTACCGCATGTCTCGTTCCTGTATCTATAAACCAGGAATTTTCATTTTCTTGCTTGACGCAACTCACATTTTTCATCTTGAGCCGGATAATTTTTTCATTATCTGACTTGCTTGCCAATATGGCAGTATGAAAACCGTCTGCCGCTTCAAAGTCAAACTTCTCAATGCCGAGGTCGGCAGCGAAAGCAACAATACATCTTCCGCCGTTTCCGCACATCATCCCACCGGAACCGTCTGAATTGTAATAGACCATCCTGAAATCATGCCTTGCACTTTTCTCCAGAAGCATAAGACCGTCTGCTCCGATGCCGTAATGCCTGTCGCACAGACGCTTTATGTCGGAAGCATTCAGGTTTATGTAGCCGTCCCTGTTGTCTGCAACAAGAAAATCGTTTCCTGCTCCCTGATATTTATAAAAGATCATCGCCATTAAATTTAAATGTCCCGAGTCAGATACTTTTGCTGATCTCCTTTTCAAGCAGTTTACCAAGCAGTTTCAGCCCGTTGCATATTTTCTCTTCGCTCATAAAAGAAAAATTAAGTCGCATTGTATTCAGACCGTCTTTTCCGGGAATACGTTTCCCTCCAATCCATTCCGTGTTGAAAAATGCTCCTGCTACATAAGCTACACCATTGTTCAAGGCAGTATCATAGAATTTTACAGAATCGAAATTATCCGGTAGTGTCAGGAAAAGAAAAAGTCCGCCTTCAGGATGGGTCCATCTGACACCTTCGGGCATGTTTTCCTCCAGCATGGACAGCATGAGATCCCTTTTTCTCTTATAAAGCGCAATGCTTTTTTCCAGATTTTCTTCCATCAGTCCTGAAGCCAGGAATTTGGCGGCAACATATTGGTCGAATACAGGTGGACAGAGATCAAGTGACTGCTTGCATACATAGATTTTGTCCAAAAGTGCGGGGTTTCCAAATATCCATCCAAGTCTGAATCCAGGTGCCATTATTTTGGAAAAAGATCCGAGATGAAGGACAATGTCGGGGGCGAGGGAATACATGGTCGGGATATCCTTGCCTTCGTACCTCAGTTCTCTGTAAGGACTGTCTTCCACTATCAGAAACCCGTATTCCTTGGCAATATCCACAAGTATCATACGTTCTTCAAGAGTCAGTGTTTCTCCCGAGGGATTCTGAAAATCAGGAATCATATACAGGAATTTGACTCTTTTTCCTTCTGACAGGACCTTTTCTGCAGCAAGTCTGTATGAGTTGCGGAATGCATCCGGGTCCGGATTGTAGGATATGCCTCTTATATCGGCTCTGTATGAGCTGAAAGACTGCAGGGCTCCGAGATATGAGGGATTTGAGGTAAGTATCACATCTCCGGGATCGGTAAGCACACGGGTGCATACATCTATTCCTTGCTGGGAAGAAGATGTTATCTGTATTCTTTCTACAGGGATTCCATACTTTTGTGAAAGTGCTTCTCTCAGTTCTGTAACGCCTTGTGTCGCACCATATTGGAAAGCCTGTCCTCCTTTCTCTGATATGACTTCTGACATTACTTCCCGGAAAGTGTCCAAAGGAAAAGTCTCTGTGGAAGGGTAGCCTCCGGCAAACGAATATATGGAATTCAGGTCGACCTTTTTGAAAATATCCCTTACAGGCGACCTGAAAAATGATTCTGTATCTTTTGAAAACAAATTGTTGTACATTTCAAACTTCAGTCTCGAAGAACGGATTCGAGTGAGACAGATGCGTCTGTCTTTCCGTCCCGGTATTTCACAATAACAGGAGTATAAAGGTGAATGCCTTTATCTGCACCAGGACCTTTAGAAACAGGTCTGCTTCCGGCTACAACTACGGCTCCTTTCGGAACAATCATTCTGCCGGATTCATCGGCCTTTATAAACTCTCCTGTAGTGGCGTCAAATATTGATGTGGAAGAATTTATTATAACACCTGTTCCTATGACCGCATTTTCACGAACAAGAGTTCCTTCGTAAATGCCACAGTTTCCTCCGATAAATACATTGTCTTCAATAATTACCGGAAGAGCTCCTACAGGTTCAAGAACACCTCCGAGCTGAGATGCAGCTGACAAGTGTACGTGTTTTCCGACCTGTGCGCAGGATCCGACAAGAGCATGCGAGTCAATCATAGTATCGCTGTCAACATAAGCTCCTATATTGATGTATGATGGAGGCATGACTATTACAGATGGAGCCAGGTAGGCTCCGGATCTTACAGAGCTTCCTCCAGGTACTATTCTGACTTTGTCCTCAAGTGACATCGTGCGGGCAGGAATTGTATCCTTGTCAAAAAACGAAAATTTCCCGTTGCTCATATCCGTCATTTTTCCATAACGGAATCCGTTGAGAATCACTTCTTTTACCCAGGAATTTACAACCCATTCACCGTTTTTCTTTTCCGCAACCCTGACTTCACCTTTTTCAAGGGCGCGGCATATTTCGTAAAATTTTTGAAGTTCTGTATTGTTGTCCATAGTAAATTATTCGTGTATTAAAGTTGCAACATCCGGGTTAGCGGAGTCCTAAATCTGCGATAGTCTGCTGCATGGTGGTGTATGTCGCATCTGTTGCAGAAGTTAGCGGAAGCCTTAGTTCATTTGCCCCATGGCAGAGAGGCCGGCTTTTGCCGGAATCGGATTGCTTTCAATGAAGCAGTTTCTGAACAGAGGGGAAAGCTTGTGGTGGAGTTCCCTTGCTGTGGCAATATCGTTGCGGAGCAGGGCTTCTGTGAGACATACCATGAGTTCAGGAGCAATGTTTGATGCTACGCTTATTACACCGGAAGCTCCTGTTGCCATCAGCGACAGAGTTTCGTCATCATTGCCGCTGAGAACGGAAAATCCTTCAGGAGCATTCCTGATGATTTCGGATATTTGTGAATAATTTCCGGATGCTTCCTTTATAGCGACTATGTTTTCTATTTCCGCGAGCCTTAGAGCTGTCTCTGCAGTCATATTGGAGCCAGTCCTACCTGGGACATTATACATTACTATCGGTTTATCCGAAGATTCAGATACGGCTTTGAAATATTCGTATAGGCCGGTCTGTGTAGGCTTGTTGTAGTATGGAACCACTATGAGGAATGCATCCGCGCCGTGGCTTTCAAGCAACTTTATGCTTTTTATAGTCCCTGACAGAGAATTTGTTCCGCCTCCGGCTATTATGGTTTTGCCTTGCCCCAATTCTTTGGATATTTCCAGAATCCTTATTTTTTCGTTCTCGTCAAGACATGGGGTCTCTCCTGTAGTGCCGAGTGGTACGAGAAAATGAATTCCAGCAGCTGTTTGTCTTCCGACAAGTCTGGCAAAAGCTTCATAGTCCACATTTCCGTTGCGGAAAGGAGTTATGAGTGCGGTGCCGCACCCTTTCAAACTGAGAGTTTTCATACCGTTTTCCTATTTGAAAATAATGTCTTTGAAGTCAAAGACTCCAGTGAATTTTTCTGTCTTCAAAGCAGCTTCGACAGCACCTTGTGCAAAACCCTCTCTGGAGAATGCCTCATGTGTGATTGTTATCCTGTCGTTTGAGCCTTCAAAACCTATAGAGTGTATTCCCGGTATTTCTCCGCACCTTACTGACTGTATATCAGTGTGTACATTCATGTTGGCATCAATGATTTCCCCAAGTGTCTTTGCTGTGCCGCTAGGGGCGTCAAGCTTGTGGCAATGATGCTTTTCAATTATATAAGGACTGTATCCTCCTGTTTGTCCCATCATTTCAGATACAAAGCCTGCAAGAGCAAAGAATATATTTACGCCAATTGAGAAATTGGAAGCGTAAATCATTGTAGTTCCGCATTTTTCGAAATATGATGTAACTTCATCCCTGATATCGTTCCATCCGGTAGTTCCTACTACTACAGCCTTGAAATTTTCAGCAAGAAAGCGGTAGTTTTCCCGGAATGCGGCTGGTGTAGTAAAGTCAATGCAGACACTTTCTGCAGCAAGGTCTTTGTCAAAAGTTTTGATATCCTCGCTTTTTCCTGAGCATTCAATGCCTTTTTCCTCCAGGACTTTTTCGACCATGTGGCCCATTTTTCCGTATCCGCTTATAGCTATTTTCATGTTCGTTATCATATTTCCTCTTTTTCAAAAAGATAATGGTGAATCTGCTGCATTACATCATTGAGGGCTGGTCTGTCAATGACGAAACTTATATTCACAAAGGAAGCACCCTGTGAAATCATATAGATTTTGCAGTCTCTGAGCGGAGCAAATGTCTTTTTGAGCAGCCCGTTCAGGTTTATTATATTTTTCCCTATGATAGAAATCTGTGATTTATCATTATCAACGATAACATCAGCGAACTCGGATAACTGGGATATTACATTTTCTATATTCTGTCCTGAATCTACTGTTACTGATATATTAGCCTCAGATGTACTGATCAGATCGACGGAAACTTTATTCTCACTGAAAATTTCGAAGACCTTTTTCAGAAATCCCGATACATTGATCATCTTCGTGGAGAAAATGTTGATTACATTGATATTTTCCTTGCAGGAAACCGATTTTACACCGTCCTCTATGAAAGAGCTCTGTAGGATTGCTGTTCCTTCACCTGAGGGATTCATAGAGTTCAGAACGTAAATCGGGATATTTTTCTTGACAGCAGGCTCAATCGTCAGAGGATGAAGTACTTTTGCTCCGAAGTGAGCCATTTCGGCCGCTTCCTCAAAAGATATTTTCTGAAGACATCTGGTGTTTTTTACACGTCTGGGATCCGCTGTCCTGACTCCATCAACATCTGTCCAGATTTCAATGCGTGCCGCATCTGCCGCCATGCCTATAAGGGATGCCGAATAGTCAGAGCCTCCTCGTCCCAATACAGTAGGTTCTCCGTCAGAAGTAGCTGAAACAAAGCCTTGTGTGATGATTGCATCTGCACTTGAAGCAGCTTCTGCTATTTTGGCAGGGACAATCCTTGTGATTTCATCGTTCAAAGGCTCTCCTTTCAGGTAATTCTTGCTGGTTATTATCATTTCCCTTGCATCAAGGTATGCGGTCCTGATGCCTCCTGCATTCAGCGCACAGCATATTATGTTGGAGGAAAGATATTCTCCTGTAGATATTATAACAGCCTTGCTTCTGTCAGAAAGTTCTCCGAGGGAGCATACTGCGCTTGTAAATGAATCCAAAGAGTCGCAGATGCCGTTGATTTTTTCTTCGGCAAGAATCCTGTATTCACTGTTTTTTTCCAGAAGTTCTTCTGCAAGTTCCAGATGTCTTGTTCTGAGTTGAGAAAGCAGTCTTGCCGTTTCCTCCCGGTTTCTGGAGGCTGCTGTTTCCGATATCTTATACAGAAGGTCTGTGACCTTTGACAGAGCTGACACTACTACTAACGGTTTCTCTTCAAGCCTGTCACGTATTATTCCTATGGCGCGTGTTATCGCTTCATAGTTGGCGACCGAAGTGCCGCCGAATTTCATAATTATCATATTGTCGTTCTTTCCTTGTTTGACAGCAAGTGGAATATTCTG
>CALADR010000174.1 GCA_937890845.1 uncultured Bacteroidales bacterium
GACGAGACATATATAGCCACTTATCTGTCACCTGTAAATAAAGGCCGTACAGAAAAGCAGGGAGTCGAATACAGTATTGACCTGGGAACGTGGAAAGCATTGAGGACATCTCTTGTCCTTGACGGGGCGTGGTTTCATATAAGGCGTTACAATACGGAAAACTATTATTCGAAAGTCAATGAAACATACGGGTTTATCAAGTATATGCCATCCGGAAACGGTTCAATAGAAACGAGGTTCAATACCAACTTCAGGTTTATTACCCACATACCTTCATTGAAACTCGTGTTTTCCACTACAGTACAGGCAGTCTGGTATGAGAGCTATCAGGAAATATGGAAAGACAAAGACGGCGCTGACAGATTCTTTCTGGGCGAAGATGGAAAATTTCTGAATGTAGTGCCTCTTGGTTTTAAAGACAAGTCAGGACAATATCACAGTTGGAAACCGGAATATACAGGCAGGCCTGAGTATTCCGAAATGGTGACAAAGAGACTGTTGCCAAGCTATGACAAGGAAGTCTTCAAGCCCTGGGTGATGGTAAATTTCAGACTGACCAAAGAAATAGGCAATGTGCTGGAGGTGTCATTTACTGCCAATAAGTTTACTAATTCGTCACGCTGGCACAAGTATGCAACCAAGGCCGGATACAGGCAGATATATCCTGACATGTACTTCGGAGCGGAACTTAAAATCAATATAGGAAAATTCATGAGCATTAAGAATCGGTAGAAAATTATTAATCAAAATATTATGAAGAAGTTACAGTTTTTATTGAAAAATGCGTGTGCCGTTATGCTGTTTTCTGCAATAGCGGCGGGTTGTGAACAGAAAACTCCTGAAACTCCGGGAGGTACAGATAACGGAGCGGTAAAGAAGCATGTCCTTACGGTCAGTCTTATAGCACCGGAAGGTTATGATAAATTACCGGAAATGACATTGACAGTCTCAAATGCAGAGAAGGAACTTGAATATACTGAACAGCTTAAAGGTGTTGATACAAAGGATTTTGAAGTGCCTTCAGGGCAATATAGCATTGTCGCCAAAGGAAAGTATTCTACGACAATCTCTTTTGTAGGGTCTGGAAAGTCCGACGTCTATGACAATACCAAGGCGACAATACAGCTCTCTGAAGTAAACAAGTCTCCTGTAGTGTTTAAGGAAATATATACGACATCATTCAATTACAAGTTGAATGACACTTATATGGAAATATATAACAATTCTGATGAGACATTCTATCTGGACCAGCTTGTTATCTGTTCTATGATACCACAGCTGAAACCTAATCCATGGGTTGACTCCAATGGCAGTCTTATGGACAAGTATCCGCTTCACGGACCAGTAGTGGCTTTCCCCGGTTCAGGAAAGGAGTATCCTCTGGAGCCAGGTCACAGCGTGGTGATAGCCAACGATGCTACAGACTGGGCTGTCCCGGAAAATAATCCTACTGTAAACCTTACCAAGGCAGACTGGGAAGTTTATGTGCCTAACCTTTCGGCAATGGCTGACACTGACTATGATGCTCCGAATCTGGAGATAATCTATAATCTTAACAATCAGAGACGTCTTGGAGCAGGGTTTTTCGGAGGCGCTGTAATGCTGGCAAAACTCCCTGACGGAATGACTCCTTCACAGTTTGCCGCTGACCAGGACAATTATATGACGACTCCGAATACAGAAGAAACAAGCAGATATCTGATGATGCCAAGTGAATATCTTCTCGATGCAGTAGAAATGGCAGATGCTTCGGCAACAGAGTACTTCAAACTTTTCCTTTCAAAGGATGATGCCACTGAAGCCAAAGTTACAGGGTGGTCAGGAAAGAGCATACGCAGAAAAGTGGCAGAAATAAAAGACGGCATGGTTTACTACAAGGATACCAACAATTCTGCCGATGATTTTCTCATTGACCAGCCTCTGACTCCGGGAGTTCATCCTTCAGAAGAGTAGTTGCTGATACAGCTTCTAAAAACCGTTTAATGTCAATGAATAATTTTAGAGTAATCTTGAGCCTCGCATTGTTGGTAGTCATAGGGGCTTCAAGTTCTGCCCGGAAGATGCCGCAGCTTCCCCTGTATAGGGAGGCTGAGGCTTCTTCTAATATCCGTTCAGGAAACTATAGCCCGGTGTCGTTGTGGTATAGTTTTCCGGATGAGTTGTTTGAAGCCTCTGTCAAAGGTAATTTCGTAAGGGGAGACTTTCATAATGTAGACGAATCTTCAAGGACCGACTGTCTTGGGGTTTCCGTTTCAGGCCAGAAACGTTTCAAGTCTGTAATATGTTCAGGAGGAATATCTTATGACAACAGGAAAGAATTTTCCCGAAGGTGGAACTCTACGTGCATGATTTCAGATGACAACCCTTTTGTGCTTGCTGACTCAGTTTCTTCTGATTTTTCATCTGACAGGTTCCATGTAGGAGGAAGGGTGGCAGTCAGACCTTTAGAATGGATGCTTGTAGGGCTGGGAGCCGATTATACTACTGAAAGCTATGCAAATCAGACTGATCCGCGTCCGCATAACAGGTCTATGAGATTCGTCGTTACTCCAGGTATTGATTTTCTGATAAGCAGAAGTGTGTCGGCTGGAATTTTTGCTGGTGCTGATATCCTGAGTGAGTCAGTCTCGCATACAGTAGTCGATACAAGGGAAAACTATACTTATTTCAGGTTTAACGGAATAGGAGATTATAGCCCGATAACCACGATAATGTCAATGACTTATCCTCGTGACTATAAAGGCGTGGAATATAAGGGCGGAGTACATTTCGTCTGGGACAGTCATTCATCATTTTCAAACAGTCTTCAGGTTATTTACGGAAATAATTCTGAAAAGGCACGGGACGGAGGTGTTGCATTCACTTTTCTGGGAATAGACTTTCTTTATAAGGAGGGGAAAGGAATATGGTATGAGCAGACACCATTTCTGGACTCGGATAAAAACAATCAGCTTTCATTCAAAATACAGGAATCCTCTTTGAAAAATAAGGAGAATGCTTGTGATTTGTCTCTTTCATACCGCCTTGACCGTCTGGCAGGTGATACTCCTGACTTTTCATTCACGGCGTTCGGAACATTGCGGCATTCATCTACTCTCCACTATGAGCTGGACGGATATTATAGAGAATATACACTTGCCGGATTCGGCATTTCTGCTTCAAGGCATTTCCATTTCGGGAAAAATATGATTTCTGCCTGTCTTGATGCTGGGTACGCCATGCCTTTGTCATCATCGCAGTCAGTCAAGGAAAAACTGGCTGTAATTTATACCAATCCTCAGTTTGAATATATGACTGCAAGACAGTGCAGCGGCGGAGTTTCATTATCATACTGGAGGGATATCAAAGGTTTGTGGTTAGGCTTTTTCGCAGAATATGACTTCGGAAAATATATTGGGGACAATAGGTATTCGTCTGTTCTGGCGGGATCATGCAGGCACGACTGTATGTTCGGTGTAAGGATATTATTGTAAAACTTTAATTATGTTGAGGAATATTTTCAGAAAACTGATTTTTCTGACTTTGGCTGCCTTGGCGTCTTTAGAGATGTCGGCAGCATTTTACAGAACTGCATTTGCCATAGTAATTGATGCCAAAAGCTATGAAATGGCAAGGGAGCAAGTTGAGGCCTATGCTTCAGAAGTGGCTAAAACAGGCTTGCAGGTAAAATTTGTAGTTGATTATAGCGGGAACCCTGATTCTCTGAGGACAGAGCTGAAAAGACTTTACAATGACAGGAAATGTCCTGTAGAGGGAGCTGTCCTTATAGGAGATATACCTGTGGTTATGGTAAGGGATGCCCAGCATCTGACAAGTGCGTTCAAGATGGACCAGAATGTCTATGACAGATGGGAGTCATCAGTACCGTCAGACAGGTTCTATGATGATTTTGACCTTGAGTTCAGTCTGCTTGGGAAGGATCAGGACAGAAAGGGTATTTTTTATTACAGCCTTACAGCTGGTTCGGAGCAGAAAACCAGGCCTGATATATATTCGGGAAGGATACGTCCTTCTGACAGCGGCGGAGTGTCCAGATATGATAAACTTAAGTCATATCTGGAAAAGGCGGTAAACGCAAAACGTCATCCTGAACCTGTGGATCAGATACTTTTTTTCAGCGGCAACGGCTTCATATCAGAATCAATGGTAGCGCGCATTGACGAGAAGCAGGCTCTTCTTGAGCATTTTCCGTGGTTAAGGAAGCAGTCCGGAGGAATCAGCTATATAGACCATAAAAGGGAGGAGCATATCAAGGGCAGGCTTATGAACGAGATGCAGCGGAAGGATCTTGACTATGCCGTCCTGCATCATCACGGAGACTGGAATACACAGTATCTCAACAACCTTCCGCTGACAGGAGACACAGGAAAACAGGTGGGGCAGATAAAGCTTTATCTGAGAGAATCACTGCGCCATGCAGGTGAGCACAACATTCCTGCAGATTCTGCCAGGGCAAGGATAGAGAGAAGATATGGTGAATTTCCTGACAGCTGGTATAGCGGAATAGATGATAAAGAGTTGAGAGTCAGGGATTCTGTTTATCTGTCGGACCTTGATCTTTATCTTTCTGACTTTAAGGAATACAGGCCTGAGTGCAGGGTAGTGTCACTTGATGCATGTTTCAACGGCTCATTTCACAGGGACAGCAGCATAGCGTCTTCATATATTTTCAGTGAAGGCGGTACGATAGCTGTCATTGCCAATTCGGTGAATGTACTGCAGGACAAATGGGTGGACCGCTATACCGGTCTTCTGGGACTTGGTATGAATATCGGAAATATCTCAAAGTATGCCCCATATCTGGAACAGCATATCATCGGAGATCCTACATTTGCCTTTGTATCAGCAGACAGGAAAGTGAATGTGAACCGTCTTTTGAGGGATGACAGGCTGTCAGAGTGGAAGAGACTTTCCCGTGACGGAACCTATCCTGCCTTGCAGGCATTTGCCATAGAGCAGCTTTTCAGGAAGGGTGCTCTCACTTCTGATGAACTTCTGGATATGTTTGCAACCAGCGGGACAGGTCAGGTGCGTATGCAGGCTCTTTTAAATCTTATGGAATTGAGAGATGACAATTTTATAAAAGCGGTAAGCATGGGGCTGTCTGACAGCTATGAGATGGTAGAGAGATTTTCTGCAAATATTCTGGCAAAGAGCGGTGATGAAAGACTGATTCCGGCGATGATTTCTGCAGCTGTCAGGAACAACACTTCCGAGAGGGTGGAGTTTGCCCTCAAGCAGGCAATGCCTGTTTTTCCAAAGGAAAAAATGATTGAAGAGCTGGAGAAGCAGTTCTCTGCGACCAATTATATGAATCCTGACAGAGTGAAGGATGCAGTATCTCATTCTATATGTGTCAATGCAGGAAAATGGTGTCCTTATATGTCCGATGTGACTGACCATGACAGAGAAGATAAGTCCAGACTTCAGGATATAAGGATGATGCGCAACTACCATATACATTATATGGTATCGGAACTTCTTGAATATATGAAGACTTGCGGGAACCCTGCAGTGCAGCAGGCAATGCTTGAGGCATTCGGCTGGTTCACACTTTCAGTCCAGCGTCCTGCTATCATTGGCGCTGTCAAGGAGATGTATGAAAATGAATCTCTCTCGGACGATGTCAGGAATGAGGCTTTGAAAACATATAACAGACTGAAATGATGAGAAAAACAGCATTTGTTATCCTGCCCTGCAGTTTAAGTTTCTCTGCGACGGCTCAGTCCGTGAAACTGTATGACTCTCCTAAACTTACTCCGGAAGTACAGTCGATCCGCAGACAGACAGTCTGGAAGCCGTCAACATCTGCAGTCTCTTTGCCTGCCAGTGTAGATAATTCTGTATTGAAGTTTTTTCCGGAAGTATTTGAACAGGAGGGAGGGTCCTGCGCACAGGCCGCCGGAATGAGGTATCTTTTCTCATACGAGATGAACAGGATTCTTGACAGGGATGCCGGGGCGTCTGACGAAAATGTCTACAG